>CADBPE010000061.1 GCA_902796475.1 uncultured Ruminococcus sp. | reverse complement strand
TGTTTATCTGTGAACGCGAAATCGGGTGCGCAGGCTCTGCGCCAAGCCTTTGAAAAGGCTTGAGCGAAACTTTTGTGTTTGGTTTTTGGCTTGATGTTCTGGTGCGCAGGCTCTGCGCCGAAACTTTTGTGTTTGGCTTTTGGAAAGTGTTTCAGAATGCGGGTCACTTCCGTTTTGAAGCAAGAACCTTCTTCAAAAGCAAACCGTCTTTATCGTCAGAACACTTTAATATGCGAATGGCTTCCGCAGTGTCTTTTGCCTTGAAAACTCCTGTTCCGGATACGCTTATATCTGCGCCGGCTTCGGCTACCGCAGCGATCGTCTTTTCCGAAACTCCGCCGTCAACCTCAAGAAGAACATCAAGATCCCTCTTCTCACATTCGGCTCTCAGCTCTCTCAGCTTCGGCATCATGTCAGCCATAAATGACTGTCCCCCGAACCCCGGCTCGACTGTCATTACCAGTACCATGCCTATCTTGTCAAGATAAGGAAAAACTGCGTCTGCGGGCGTTTTGGGCTTGATGACAAGTCCCGGAATAGCGCCTCCGGATCTTATCCTTTCGATGGTCTTATCAATATCGGAGCTTGCTTCAACGTGGAAGGTGATGATATCCGCACCGGCATCAACAAAAGCATCAATGTAGTCAAGAGGATGCTCGATCATAAGGTGAACGTCAAAGGGCAGCCTTGAATATGAACGGAGCGCCTTGATTATACATGGACCAATGGTAATATTCGGTACAAAATGACCGTCCATAACATCAAGATGAGCAAGATCGGCGCCGGCATTTTCAATGCGTTCGATCTCTTCACCCATTTTTGAAAAATCACAGGACAGCAGAGAAGGTGCAACTAACATAATTAAACATTCCTTTTTTACGGCAGAACAGCCCTCTGACCGCATCAGTACCTGCCTGCGCTGCGGTCAAAGAGCCGGAATGCCTTTATTTTCTGATAGATGACGCTATAAGCGTAGTAACGGACCAGAAACCGATATAAATGAGCATTTCAAGACAGCCGAGCTTTTCAAATCCCGATACAAAAGAGATCAGAGTTATCGTAGCAAGACCAAGAGCCAGTCCGATGCTCTGCAGTATTCTTGAGATCGTCATGTTGGACTTCATCTTTATGCAGCCGGCAACGGCTTTTGCAAAGGAGGATATCTTTCCTCGTGTAACAAGATACGCCCTTGAACGGTCAAGCGTTTTTGAAGTCACATTATGGCACACTGTGCCAAGGTTTGTCGGCAGTACCGTTATGCATCGGTGGAAAAGTCCGAAACGATCGGCAACGGTTTCACGGGTAATATTAGGGTCAACGGTGCGCACAATAAAGTTCACGCCGTTCTGCTCAAGCTCGTGAAGCTCTATTGCAACATTTTTAGTAGTCTTGTAGGAAAGTATGAACATGGCTATCAGGTCGCCGCCAATGGAAATGTACATCACGTCATTGCCCATCCTGCGGTGCCTTTCCTCGACCTCGATATCGGGCGGGTCTATCTTGTGATAGGAAAGTATCTGACGGTTTCCGATAAGCACCCTCTGCCCTCTTATCCATGCGGAAAGTCCCATGCCGTCCTCATAGTAAACGCTGTCTACCTTCGGCAGCTGTTCGCGGCTGCACTGAACGATGTTCTCGAAAACATGAGTCATAGTGCCGTTCACCTTATACATTATGGCGGCTCCGGCAAGAAGAGCGTCATTGAGCATGCTCTGCTTGAAAGACTTCATTCCGCTGAGCGTGACCGAGCCCGCCGGATAAAGCTGCGAAGAATCTATCATTATCGCATTGGTGTCGGCAAACTGAGTGACCGTTTCATAGCCGGTTATCATTGCGCCGCTCCTGAGAGTAGAACTGCAAAGCCGCTTCATAGGAATATTCACGGCAAGCAGACATATCATCGGTATGCTCATGCACGCGGTAAGCGCAAACGAGGAAACTCCGGCGATAAAGCTGTGGCTGATTATGCCGTATAAAATTCCGCAGATAATGGAAAACGCCGTTGTCCAGGGCGCTATCAGAGCGGCAAGCTTTTCGCTCGGATCCGGCGCATACGAGAGCTGAAGAAAGTTGCTCATAAACTTTGAGCGGCACATATAACCGATAATTGCGCTCTGTATAGGAAGGTCGGATATCATCGCCTGAGCGTTTTCGCGGTCGGTAAAGATCTTGCCGGCAAACTTCGGGAAAGGCTTCACAAGAAAATTGAAGTTGTAAAGCGTTCTGGTGATAATAAGCAGCTTGCCGATGGAGTTAAGGAACAGTCCGAGAATGACAAGCGGCGTATAGATGAACAGCGAACCGTTTATGAATACATCAGGCGTAAAAATAGCCGCAATATTCTGCATAGCCGCTGCAAATGCGGCAACTGCCACAGCGGTATCGGAATTTCCCTTGAAGCGTCTGAGCGGCATAAGACCGTTTACTATGGGGTTTCTTGCCACAACTACGGAAATACCGAAAATGATAAAGCTGATTATAGCAAACCACAGCCAGCCGTTCCTCACGGTATCGCTGAACAGATTGGTACACTGACCGATAAGCGACAGCATTACAGAAGCAACCGTTGCCGCCGCTAAAGCTATCGTTCTTGCAAAAACGCCCTGAAGGTTGGTGGCTATCTCGGTCTTAATAGCCTCGGCATCGGATTCCTCGGTGTAGTCGTCAAGCAGCTTTTTGGGCTTAACGCTTTCCTCTATAAAAATATCGTCCGGATCGAACTCCTCTTCATTTGTGAAAAGCTCGCTAAAGCGTATTTTTTGCTTATCCTGCTTTGCCTTTGCCGCCTTCTGCTTTGCGGAACGCTTTTCGGCTTTCCTGTCGGAGGTCTTTTTGTCCGTATCATTTCCTTCCGGCACGACCTCGACCTTGCTTCCGGCATCACGGATAACGTCTTCAAGCGTGTTTTTTCTGCCTGATGTCCCGGCATTTTCTCCCGCAGGCTGTAAAGGCTTTTTCTTGTCAGGCTTGCCGAACATTGAGCGCAGCTTGTCTGACGCTGTCATCTTTCCGTCTTTGTTTTCTTTGTTTTCTTTGTTTTCTTTGTTTTCTTTGTCTTCTTTTTTATCCTTTTCCCTGCCGTTTTTGACATTCACCGGCTCGGCAGGAATTGACGGTTCTGCAATTCTTATCGGCTCAGACTTTTTTTTGCTTTTTGGCTGTTTTTGGGAGGCGGTCTTTTCAGTTTTTTCAGGCGGCGCTTCGGCAGCCTTGGCTGCCTCGTCTGCTTTTGCCTTTTTTTCGGCTGCCTCTCGTCTTATCTCGCGCAGGGCTTCATATTCGCCCCGGACAGTCTTATAAAACTTGCCCGCCAGCACTATAAAGGCTTCACTGCCGGGATAATGATATGTCACGGTGGTCACGCCCACCTCGGTAAGATCCCGTTCAGATTCGTCCGGCTTTTCCGGCGCAGGCTCATACACAACATTTTCGTTTACGTCCATAGGTATACGCTGCTTTTTCGGACGAGAATCCAAATGCGATATGTGCATACTCTCCTGTACGGGCGCTTCCTGAATAAAGCTTTCTCTGCGCCCGGTCTGATACTCCTGCTCGAAAGGTACTGCGGGAGCCTTCTTCCCCGGATCAAACGGAGCCCAGCGGTCTGCGCTGTCTTGTTCAGGCTCATCATCTTCGGAAACATTGTATGCTTCGGTTTCAGTATGATCTTCCTGTTCAAAAGCGGGCTGTATATTATCAGCTTTTTCAGACTCGACAGTTGTAAAGCTATCTTCCTTTATATCGGCCGCATCATTTTCTGCTGTTTCCGGCACAGGCATTTTCTGTTCGGTCTTTTCTTCCTGTACTAAGGTTTCCGAAAGCGCATCCTCTTTCTGAACGGATCCGGCCTCTTGTTTTTCAGCCGCAGTTTTTTCTGCGCTTTTTTTCTGCTCCTTTGCAAACTCAGCGAAAATATCAAAGGCAGGCAGTTCCCGCTTCATGCGGCTGTCGTTTTGCTTTGCGCCTTGGCCTGACTCGCCGGTCCCTATAACAGACTGATCTTCAATACGTTCTGCTGCTTTTGCCCTGCCTGATTCAGCCTGACTGCGCTTTTCTGCCGCGCGTATTTCAGTATTCTTATAAGCAGCGTCAGGCGCCGTTCTGTCTGTAAGGTTATCAAGCTTTACAGCATAGTCTGCCGGCTTTCCGGTATTCTTTTCGCCTGATCTGCCTTTTGTACGGTTCCGGAACACCGGCGGAGCTTGTTCATCATCATCGCTTGAATAAATAAGCTGCGCCCGGTGAACTGCATCCTTGTCATTTGCATTTTCAGCCTGACCGTTATCATCTGTTACGACGTTCTCCTGCTCATCCGACTGAGTATAGACAGGCTGAGCGTTATTGTACGCATCTTCATCATACTCGTTTTCAGACTGACCGTCATCGGCAGTTACGCTGTTATCCAACTCATATATCGGTGCGTTTTCAGGAGATACATTATTGCTGTCAGCAGGCTTGTTTTTTCTGCTGTAAACCTTTGTCGGAGGCTCGGATCCGTCCTCTGCGGGCGTTTCCGGCTCATTGACACAGACATTATTGAACGTGGGACGCTGATACTCCGGTTCGGCAAATTCAAACGCTCTGCCCGCAGGCTCAACGGGGGTATCCTCCTTCGCGCCGACAAAAAGCTGTTCAGGCTCATCGATCCTGGCTTCATCTGCCGTATTATCCGTTCTGAGGGTATATTCCGTTTCTCTCTCGCCTTCATCCTGCGCAGGAACAGGCTCGTCTGCGGCTGAAACTGTCACATTCTGTCCGGATACAGACGTTTCTCCGGATTTTTCGGGCTGCTTGTTTTCGTCCTGCTTCGATTTGGCGTTCTTCCTGAGAAGACGTGAAATTATATCATCTTCATAGTCGGTTATATATCCGCTGTCCTCGTTATATTCATCATATTCTTCAATACGGAGCCGGCTGAGAAACTTCGGCAGCTTGTCCGAAGACTTTTCCTCACGCCCGGGCTGCGGAGCGTCGGTCTTATATCTTTCTTTAATGCCGCTGTCCGAAGGCTCGTCAGACTCCTCTATAAGCTCATAGTCATCCATATCAGGCTCGTCGTCTTCGGCTTCTTCTGATTCCTCGGTTTCCGGCTGCTGCTTCATGGCATTGAGCATTCTGCCGAAGCCCGCCTTGATTCGTCCGAATAACGAACCCGACTTGTCTTTTTTGGCATTTTTCCCTGAAGAATTATCTGCCGCAGGTTGATCCGCAAACACAACAGATCCATCCTCGTCAGATGTTCCGCTGTCGGGTACGGCACCGGCAGCTCTTTCTGTTTCCTGATACGCTTTTTCTGCGGCTTCGTCCGGCTTTTTGACGGGAGGCTCATATCCGACCTCAGTATACTGCACTTCATCGTTCTTGCCGCCGGAGCTTTCGTTGTCCGGCATATCCTGCGCATAGTTTCCGTTGTAGGACTGCCCGTTCATGCCGCCGTATTGCTCGCCGTAGTCTGAACTGTCTTGATGATCGTAACGGTCTTCACTGTCCCCTGCATTACGATAGCCGTATTGCTCGCCGTAACCGGGATCCTCATCGTAGGCATAGCCGTCATATTCCGAAACGCTGCGGCTTAACGGCTGCTGACTGTCATAGGTCTGTGTATCTGCGCTGTATGCGGAAAAACCGTCGCTGCGGTCGTATGTTTCATTTTTATCATTATATTGAAGCTGCGGATCATGCGCACCGTTCTGCTGTGCGGAGAGCCTCTGCATATACTCCTTGAGCTGTTCGCCTGTCATTCTCTGCCCTGATGAATTTGCCGAACTGCTCTGCTTACGCTCTTCGGGCTGCTGAGCGCTTCGGTTGAACAGATTTTTCAGAGTTGAAGATGACTGACTCTCAGAGGGCTTATTATTATTTCCCTTTGACATAGGATCAACCTCCGTTTACTGCTTTAATGCCCAGACGCTGACGGGTAAACTCGTACATAAGAATACCTGCGGCGACAGAAGCATTAAGAGAATTGATCCTTCCGCGCATGGGCAGAGAAAGAATAACATCGCACTTTTCTCTGACAAGCTTGCCGATGCCGTTGCCCTCGGAACCGATAACAAGCGCAGCAGCTCCGCGAAGGTCATTTTCGGCATAAGCGGTTCCCTGCATATCGGCGCCGTATATCCAGCAACCTCTTTCCTTCAGCTCGTCAAGAACAGTCGGGATATTTGTCACGCGGGCAACGGGCATATACTCATAAGCGCCCGCAGATGTCTTTCCGACTGCATAGCTCAGACCGGCAGCCCTTCTTTTGGGAATGATTATCCCATGTGCGCCCGCACATTCGGCAGTACGGATTATCGCGCCAAGATTATGCGCGTCCTCTATCTCGTCCAGCACAATTATAAAGGGAGGTTCATTCCGGCTCTCGGCAAGCTTAAAAATATCATCCACCGAAGAATATTCCTTGATCGCCGCCAGCGCCACAACTCCCTGATGAGACGCGCCCGAACACATCATGTCAAGCTTTTTGCGGTCTACCTCTTTGATGGGGATGCGCATAGCCTTTGCCTTGGCTGCTATGACCTTTACCGAGCCGTTAAGCTCGCCCTTGGCAATAAGAAGGCTGTCGATGGCTCTACCTGAACGAAGCGCTTCTGTTACGGGATTTCTTCCGGCGATAATATCGTTTCCTTTTTCAAACTTATCGTTCAATTTATCTTCACCCTATTCGGTAAAACGTAATGTGTTCACAGCAAAACAGATTCCCCCATTTTGCCATATAACTTTATAATTATATCATAAACGTTTTTCAAAATGAAGTATTTTATAATATTTTTTCATAAAAAATTCCCCGCACCGTTTGATGCGGAGAATCCGGAATTTTATGCTTTGACTGAAAGTGTTTTACTTTTCAGCTTTTTGAAATGATATCCCGCAGATACCGTTATCAGTACATGCCGCCCATTGAAGGATCAACTGCCGGAGCAGGTGTGTTCTCCTTGATATCGGCAACAAGCGATTCTGTGGTGAGTACCATGCTTGCAACTGATGCGGCATTCTGCAGAGCTGAACGTGTTACCTTTGTAGGATCAACTATGCCGCTGTCCATCATGTCAACATATTCCTCGGTGAGAGCGTTGAAGCCGTAGCCTGTCTTGTCTGCGGAAAGGATCTTGTCAACGATAACAGAGCCTTCGAGGCCTGCATTTGCTGCGATCTGACGAACAGGCTCTTCAAGCGCTTTAAGAACGATCTTTGCGCCGGTCTTTTCATCGCCGTCAAGAGCGTTTACGAGCTTTGTTACTGCGCCGATGGTGTTCAGCAGAGCTGTACCGCCGCCTGCAACGATACCTTCTTCAACTGCTGCCTTTGTAGCTGCAAGAGCGTCCTCGATGCGAAGCTTCTTCTCCTTCATCTCGATCTCGGTAGCAGCGCCTACCTTGATAACAGCTACGCCGCCTGCAAGCTTTGCAAGACGCT
>CADBPE010000060.1 GCA_902796475.1 uncultured Ruminococcus sp. | reverse complement strand
GAGCAGTACGCTCAGCAGGGATACGGTCAGAATGAGCAGTACGCTCAGCAGGGATACGGTCAGAATGAGCAGTATGCTCAGCCTGCCGCAGTGACCGAACCCAAGCCGGAGCCCGAACCCAAGCCGGAGCCTCAGCCGAAGCCTGAGCCGAAGCCTGAGCCTCAGCCGGAACCTGAGCCGGAACAGCCAAAGGAGAATCCTTACGAGGTATCAAAGAATTTCGTGTTCGAGAAGAAAAAATCCGAAAATGAAGAGGAAGATGAAGAAGAGGACGAGCGTAAGGACTATTTCAAGGGCATTAAGAAGGTTCTGAATATCTTTATAAATACGCCCGATCATTCGGACGACTATGACCCGGCGGAAGCGGCGCTGAACAAGGGTACAGCTATTGCCGCTATGTTTGGCATTACATTCTGGGTGCCGCTTGCATTCAGTCCGAAGTCGCTGTTTTCAAGGTTCTATGCTAATCAGGGACTTCTCTTCCTGATCTTTCAGATACCGTTTACCATTCTGTTTCTGATATTCAGCGGCATAATCAATCTTGCATGCACAAAGACAGCATCTTATGCCGGAGAATCGTCAGGTCTTAGTCCGATGGGCTGGATAATGGATATTCTTTTGTTTGCTATATGCTATGCGATACCGATATTTGTGCTGGTTCTTGCCATCCGCAATATACGGGCCTGCAAAGCAAAGGAAATACCGATCCTTGGCTTCCTTCGTCTGATAAAATAAGAATATAATACAAATAATGCGCAGCGGGTACAGGCTCACTGCGCATTTTATTTTTTGCATTGCGGACACAAGGCTGCGTCCGGACTATGCGCGGAAAGCCGAGAAAAGTCCCTCTATCCATTCGACAAGCAGAAAGCGCACTTCGTATTTTTCGCCGGAGGAAACTACGTCCGTTTCGCTGTCGCTCATTACCGAGAGCGCTTCGCTTTTGTCAGAGCCGGGCAGACACAGAGTGGGGAAGAGTACGCACCACCAGTTATGTCCCTGACCGGAACCGATGACCACACGCAAAGCGTCATATTCTCCGGCGGGCAGTGTTATATCGTCATAGATGCGTGTGTTGAAGTTCATTTTGGTAACATAAGCGTCTACGGGATAGTCGCAGCCGTATTCCTGAACGGTACGGGCGGCTATCTGGCGTATATCGCTGATATGTTCACGGGCACAGGCGATGGAGTCCTGCTTGGAGCGGCAGTTTTTGAAAAGCGAGCCTGTATATTCCAGGATTTTATCACGCACTGCCAGCTTTATTGACTGATCGTAAGGATCATCGGAATCAGCGATAATATGAAGCCGGAACACATCATGTCTGATATTTTCGCAGACCCCGTTGAAAGCGGAGAATGAAAGCACAGCCGCCAGCATAACAGAGCAGAGAAGGGCTTTGAATACAGTTTTCATATATATCTCTCCCGAAATGATTTGATGAGAGTATAGGCATATTCCGGCAGATAATACAAAGAAGCAAAAAAACAAGGAGCAGTTTATAGCTTTGCTCCTTGTTTTTGTTATCGCTTTTCCGGCTTTACGAACAGCGTTTTTTGATTGGTGTATATGACCATGCCCGGCTTTGAGCCCTGCGGCTTGCTTACATATTTTATCCTCGTGTAATCTACCGGTGCTTTGCCGGCATCTTTGGCTTTGCTGTGTGCTGCGGCAAGCGACGCTGCATATAGTATGGTGTCTTCGTCAGGCTCACGGCCTTCACACAGGATTATTGTGTGCGAACCGGGGATATCCTTTGTGTGGAACCACAGGTCATTTTTTGCGGCCTGTTTCAGTGTCAGCTTGTCGTTCTGACGGTTGTTTCTGCCTACAAGTATGCGGAATCCGCTTTTTGAAGTAAATTCGAGCGGCGGCAGAGAGGCTTCCGCTTTCTGTTTTTTGCCCTTGGCTTTTATGTAGCCCTGTTCGGTAAGCTCCGCCCTTATCTCTCCCAGTTCACGCAGACTTTCCGCTCTTGAAAGCGCATCGAGTACCGATGAAACATAGTCAAGCTCGTTTTCCGCCAGAGCGATCTGTACTTTGAGGATCTGCTCGGCAGTTTTGGCTTTTTGATAGCTTTTGTAGTATTTCTGAGAGTTTGCGGCTGCCGAAAGCGACGGGTCAAGCTCAATGGTTATCTCCGACAGTGATTCATCGTAGAAATTTTCAGCTTTTAGTTTTGTAGCGCCCTTTTCTATCCTGTAAAGATTTGCCTGTATTATGTCGCCGCAAATGCGGTAATTTTCACGGTCGGCACAGGCGGCAAGCTCGTCCTTCTGAATGTATATTTTGCGGATCAGCCTTGCGGCGGCTGTATTCATTATCCGGTTAAGATCTTCGCTTCTGCGGCGCATTGTTTCCATTGCGTCACGCTTCGAGTAATAGCGTTCAAGCAGTTCACAGAAGGTCGGGCAGTTTTTGAAGGCTCTTCCGCTGCCGTACTGCTGAATGTCCTCAAAGGTGAAGTCGATTGGCTTTTTTGAGGGGTCTATTATCATGTACGGCTCGCCGGAGCATTCTCTGACAGCGCCTATCATTCTTTTCAGAAAGAATCTCAATCTTGTAATGAGTTCTTCGTCAAGCTCCTTTGAAAAAACATCTCTGCCCCTTCCGGTAAGATGTTCAAGCTCACGGCATACTATGGGAGATACGCCCTGAATAACGTCAAGCAGAGCCTTTGAAAGCTGCATATTTTTAGGCAGTGCGCGAACAGCCTGTATCACATCATCGGCGTCTTTATCGAGAATGCAGAGCTTATCCTGACGCGGCGGCATTTCGTATCTCATGCCGGGCAGTACAAGGCGCTGTGACGACATGGAAGCATCTACTCTGCGGAAAGCGTCTATTATTATACCGTCGCCGTCAATAAAGATGACATTGCTGTACTGTCCCATTATTTCAACGGCAAGCGTCATTGTTACTATGTCGCCCAGTTCGTTGGTACCCTCAAATTCAAGCATGAGAAGTCTTTCCAGAGAGGGCTGCTTTATTTCGCGCAGTCTTGCGCCGGAGAGTCTTTTTCTCAGAAGCATGCACAGCATGGGCGGTGTTTTGGGATTTTCAGGCGTTGAATCCGTAAGGCAGATACGGGAGCTGCCCGCTCTTGCGGATATATACAGTTTTTTCATGCCCTCCCGTGAGCGCATGAACAGAACAAGCTCATCTCTTGTGGGCTGATATATTTTATCGACCTTAGTATTTATCAAAGAGGTCTCAAGTTCTTTTTTTATGTGTCTCAAAAATGCTCCGTCAAGTGCCATAATTACCTCCTTCGATACCCCGAAAATGCAGTTTGCCCATTGAGCAAAATACTAATGTATATTATTCGATGTCTGAACTGAGATACCTCATGCCGTCATTGTCTGCTCCGGCGCGAATAAACCTTGTTCCGGGAAATTTTACGGCTAAAAGAGCCGCAACAATAGGTACTATCATTCCTTCAGAGCCGAAATGTCCGAGGTCTATCACCGAAATGTTGTGGTCGTTTGCGTACATTATGTGGCTGTGCTTTATCTCGCCGGTTACCAGTGTATCGGCGCCTGCGGCTGCGGCAAGCTCGATGTTATCGCCTCCTGCGCCGCACGAAACAAGCACCCTTTTGCATGCTCCCCTGTCGGTAAAGCGAAGTCCGGGAAGCTTCATGGTGTCCATGATGTGGCGGGCATAGTCGGCAGCACTGTCATATCCGCTTACGCTGCCGAGAATAGCGCAGTGCTCATCAAAACGCTGCGCCTCCTGTACGCCGACACGGTGGGAAAGAGTGGCGTTTACACCGTTTCTCGAAATATCAAGATTTGTGTGCGCCGATATTATAGTAATGTCATGCTTTGCCGCAAGATAAGCCGGATTGTCGCTGCCGAGTCTTTTCAGCGGGTGAAAAATTATCGGGTGATGGGTAACGATGATACCGGCGCCCTTTTTCGCTGCTTCTTCAATGACTGCATTAGTCGCATCAAGAGCCACAAGTACAATGTCGGAGGAAGCGTTTTCGCTGCCCGTGAGAATGCCCACGTTGTCAAAGCTCATAGCCGTTTCAAAGGGGGCGATGCTGTCTATATATTCATATATTTGTTTAGCGGTAGCCATATTTCATACCTTCGATCCTAATGTTTCATAAATGCCCTGGTAGTATTCGGCTTCGCCGTCCTTTCCGGACTGGCGCAGACCGTTTATTTTTCGTCTGAGTTTTCCCTTTACCATGTCGATATAAGCGGCTGCTTCGGGAGAACTGTCCTCGTCCAGCATGCCGATATACTCAAATCTGCTGCTGCATTCACGAATGATACCGTCATAGCTGCAAAGCATAACGCTGTAGCATTTTCCGCCTGAAATGCAGGCTCTTTCCTGTTCTATGCTGAAACCTCCGGCGCATAAAAATGACCGCAGTGTACCTGCGCGAGTCATAGGCTGGAGTATCAGTCTCCTGCTGTTATCGTACAGCCACTGCGTTCGTCCTATTATTTCGGCTATAAGCTCGCCGCCCATGCCTGCCATAACAATATCCAGAGCATCATCGGGGTCTACCTTGTCAAGACCGTCTGAAAGCAGGGTAGAAACTACGTTTTCAACGCCGAAGCGGATAATATTTGTTTTAGCGTTATTCAGCGGCCCCTGTCTTACATCGCAAGCCACAGCCGAGAGTATCCTTCCGCGCCGCGCCAGATAAACCGGAAGATAGGCATGGTCTGTTCCGACGTCCGCAAGGCGTGTACCCTCTCTTACGAACGAAGCGCAGAGCTTCAGTCTGTTGTCGAGAGGGGCGCTTTGTCTGTGCAAGGTGTCAGTGCTCATTATTTGTCCTTGATGTGCTCGTTTACCATATTTACAAGCTCGTCAACGTCAACGCCGTGAACCATACAAGCCTGTTCAACGGTTTCGCCTCTTGAAGCGGGGCAGCCGAGGCAGTGCATACCAATGGAAAGAAAGATAGGAGCGGTAGTCTCATCTATCTCGAGGATATCGCCGATAATTGTGTCTTTAGTGATCTGTGCCATAATGATCAATTCCTTTCAAAGCAAATTAACAGCCCTTTTAGGGTTGTAAAAGCATTATAATACATTTTTCCCCTTTTTGCAAGCTTTATGCATCTGCGCCCAGGGAAATCAGCTTGTGCTGAAAGTCATACTGGGAGAAGCCCTTTGTTAGAAACAACCGGCAAGCTTCCGGTGCCTTGTTCGCGTTGATAGTTGACCCGCACCAAAAGAAACGCATCGCGGCTCTTACTATATCCAGCCGCGGGCAATTACATTTCCGCTTGTTTATCTGTGAGCGCGAACACGGGAGCGCAGGCTCTGCGCCGGCGGCTTGCCGCTGCAGGCTCTGCGCCTGCCGCCTCTCGGCGGCG
>CADBPE010000059.1 GCA_902796475.1 uncultured Ruminococcus sp. | reverse complement strand
TCTGCGGAGCGCGACCAAGGGCGCTGCCCTTGGATCCTGCAAGCCTTTGAAAAGGCTTGAGCGAAACTTTTGTGTTGTGGTTTTTGGTTTGATAATTTTTGGCGCGGGTAATTACATTTCCGCTTGTTTATCTGTGATCGCAAAATCGGGTGCGCCGGCTTGCTGCCGCATTTCTGCTACTACCTCATCTATCTTATCCCTGGTCGCAAGACCTGCGCAAAATGACGTTGCGTTTGCACAGGCAGTTCCCAGCAAAAGCGCCTCATCATAGCTCTGGGTCCTGTCGTATCCGGCAATAAAGCCCGCTACAAGTGAATTACCCGAACCAACGGTATTTATCACCCTGTGTTTTACACTGTTGATCCTGTGTACATTGCTCTCGGAATCTATAAGCATTACGCCGTCCGGACCAAGCGAAATAAGCACGTTCATAGCGCCGAGCTTTTTCAGTTCAAAGGCACACTCGATAATGTCGTTCTCGTTGCGCATCTCCTTCACGAAAATCTCGGAAAGTTCCTGCCTGTTGGGCTTTATCAAAAACGGCTTGTATTTCAGACAATCGGTAAGAAGCTTTTTTCGGGCATCTACGATTATCCTTATCTTCTTGTCACGCAGTCTGTCAAGAATGCGCACATATGTATCACTGCCCAGAGTAGTGGGTATGGCTCCCGCTAAAACTATGGTATCGCCGTCCTCAACACAGCCAAGCTTGTCCAGCAGCATACCGAACTCGTCCTCGCTTATGTCCGGCCCCTGACAGTTGATCTCACTTTCCTCCATGGCCTTTATTTTTACGTTTATGCGGGAATTTCCCTCACGAAGCCTTATAAAGTCCGCATTTACTCCCATTCTTTGCAGACCGCTTACAATGGCGTCACCCGTAAATCCGGCTACAAATCCGAAGGCGGTACTCTCAACTCCCAGCTCGGAAAGCACAAAAGAAACATTTATCCCCTTTCCGCCAACATAAAATTCCTCGCTTCTGGTGCGGTTGGTAATGCCCTTTACAAACTGCTTCATTCGTACTATGTAATCTATTGAAGGGTTCAGAGTAACGGTATATATCATAAAGATACCTCCTTGATGACCGTTTTGTCAGCTATGCCTGCATCGGTCAGCTTATCTGTAATAATGCTGCATTTTGATATCGGAGAGAACGTCACCGGATATATCTTGCCGAACTTTGAGTGATCCGCCAAAACAAAGGAGGCAAAGCTTCTGCTTACTGCCATTTCTTTAACAGCCGCCTCCTCGCTGTCGGGCGTTGTAAAGCCGGAATCCTGCTCAATGCCGTTTGCGCCGATGAACGCCTTTGTAAAATGCAGCCTTTCAAGCGCCCTTACTCCCTCGGTACCTGTTACGCAGGCGTTTTTCTGTTTAAGACTGCCGCCGAGCATAATGGTTTTTAGTCCCTTGGCAAGCAGCTTTTGAGCGTGCACGATACCGTTTGTAACGAAAAGCGCCCTTGTGCTGCCTATCTGTCCCACAAGCTGCAGGGTAGTTGACCCGGAATCTATATAAACAAAGTCGTCGTCTTTTATAAGCTCAGCCGCATACCGCGCAATGATCTCCTTTTCGGCAGTCATTATGTGTTCACGTTCAGTCACGGCGGGTTCGTTTATACCCTCTATCTGTTTCATGGAAACCGCTCCGCCAAAGACCTTTTTTAAACGTCCCTGTTTGTCAAGTGCAATAAGGTCGCGGCGTATAGTCGATTCGGAGATATTTGTATACTGTGCAAGCTCGGTAACTGTAACAGCGTCCCTTTCTTTCAGCAGATCCAGTATCAGCTTGTATCTCTCTTGAGTAAGCATTGTTTTCACCCTCGTATTTTTGCTGGAATATTTAAAATAATAATCTCAATACAAAATTCTTTATATCGTTGATCTTTTCACCGAAAAGACCCTTGAAAAATTCCTGTCCGTCATCAGAGAGAAGATAGTCCTTTACCGCATTGACGGCCTCCATTGTAAGGCTGTTGGTTTTTCCTACAATGATCCTGTCGCCCGGCTCAAGCTTTTCAAGCTTTAAAGTAAGAGAAAAGTTCTTGCCCTCGTATGAATATTCCGTTTTGATGTAAAGAACACCGTCAGTATACTCAGCAAGCGGGTTACTGTCAGCGAAATCCTGCAATACATTGTCGAGAACAAATCCGTGAATATGCAGCTCGCCTATTTTAACGTTATTCACACGCACAGCAGTCTGTCCTCTTTCGGGCATAAGCTCAATTTCCGCATCGGCATACAAGGCTCTTTCGGCGCCGAAGCAGTAAACTCTGGCATACACCTCTGAAGGCTTTTCATTATGGAAATATACCCGTATTTTGCGCAGCGGTTTATTATCTCCGCAGAAATTCCTTTTCAGATAAGTATTGATCTGAGCTTCCGACAGGTCAAATTCCCTGCCGGTAACAGCCCCTTTAAGCAGCGTACCCATAAAGGAGTCATCTTCTTCGGTCAACGTATACATAGGGGCAATATTATCCTGACTCATAAGTATCAGGCAAACGATATTAAAGCCAATTGCCGCAGCAGCAAGCGCCGCCGCGCAGACAATTACAATACGCAGTATCTTTTTTTTATTTTTAGTCATAAGATCACCGAAAAACAGTTTTTTTAATGAGCAGCAATATTTTTATCGCTTGTTGTCTGACCTGATCATTTGATTTGCAGCGGCACACCCGAAAGCCTTGTTTTTGCTCTTTTGGGCGGCTCATTTCAGCTCGGCAATAGTAACTCCCGAATCTCCTTCGCCGAATGTGCCTAACCGGAACGTCCTTACAGACGGGTGATTCTTTAAATGCTGCTGTATCTCCCGCCGCAGTACGCCGGTGCCTTTGCCGTGTATTATCGTAAGTATGTGAAGTCCCTGCATTACTGCATTGTCTATGGCTTTGTCAACGTCCATTATAGCGTCCAGGGCATTCTGCCCGCGAACGTCTACCTCTGTCGATGCCGAACGGCGCAGGTCTGTCCTTACAGTTCTGGTAACGCTGCGCTTTGGTACAGTCACTTTTTCCTGCTTCAGCAGTCTCAGATTATCAATGGACACCCTTGTTTTGATTATCCCCGCCTGCACAAGAACGCTGTCCTTACCTACCTCAAGCACCGTACCTTTTTTATCAATGTCAAATATAAGCACCAGATCGCCCTTTTCAAGCGGTCTCGGCAGCTTGTAGTCCTCCGTTTCACGCACACGCACCGGATCAGCCGCGTCCTCCATGCTGCGGATATCCGCTTTGAGTTTGGCTTTTTCCTCTGCGGTCACGTCCTTTTTTTTGCGTATTGCTTCTATCTCGTCAAGAACACCGTAGACCTGCGCCCTTGCCTTGGTAATAATGCTCTCCGCCATAGCCCTTGCGTCCGCGAGTTCCTTTTCGTTCTTTTTGCGGCTTTCCTCGGCGGCAAGTCTGGTATTTTCAAGCTCCTGCATGATACTTGCTTTCAGCTCGTCAGTCTCAGCAATACGTCTGTCCAGCTCGCTGCGGCTCTCTTCAAGCTTCTGCACCACATTTTCAAAGCGTGTATCCTCCATCGAAACAAGCTGCTTCGCCCGTTCGACAATATCATCAGATATTCCCAGTCTTTCGGATATAGCAAAAGCATTGGAACGTCCGGGCATACCTATGAGCAGCTTATAAGTCGGTCTAAGGGTGGCAACATCGAATTCACAGCAGGCATTCTCAACTCCGGGAGTGTCCAGCGCAAAGCTTTTAAGCTCGGCATAATGTGTTGTCGATGCTATTTTTGCGCCCTGAGAACGCAGCTTTTCAAGAATAGCGGTGGCAAGCGCAGCGCCCTCGACCGGATCGGTACCGGCTCCAAGCTCGTCAATAAGAACAAGACTTTTATCGTCAGCCGTGTCGAGAATACGCTTGATATTGGTTATGTGCGCCGAAAAAGTCGAAAGTGACTGTTCAATGCTCTGTTCGTCGCCAATATCCACAAGCACGTTATCAAAAACCGAAAGCTCGCTGTTATCGGACGCCGGTATCATAAGTCCGCACATAGCCATAAGCGAAAGCAGACCCATAGTTTTAAGCGACACCGTTTTGCCGCCGGTATTCGGACCCGTAACAACAAGTGTGTCGAAGCTGACGCCCAGCTCGATATTGACAGGCACGACCTTCTCCTGGTCTATAAGCGGGTGACGCGCATTTTTCAGGATCATTCTGCCCTTGTCGTTCATGATCGGCAAAGTGGCTTTCATTTTATAAGCAAGATGAGCCTTTGCAAAAATAACATTCAGTTCGGTAAGTATACGGTAGCTCTGACATATACTGTCGGCATAAGCGCCAAGCTCCGACGAAAGCTCGGCAAGAATACGGTCTATCTCGGTCTGCTCCTTTGAGCGCAGGATGCGTATTTCGTTATTCGCCTCAACAACGCTCATCGGCTCGATGAAAACGGTAGCGCCGCTTGCTGAGGTGTCATGCACCAGTCCGGGCACAGCCGAACGGAACTCCGCCTTTACAGGTATAACGAACCTGCCGCTCCTGATGGTAACGATACTGTCCTGAAGATATTTCTGCATTGATGTTGAGCGGATAAGCTTATCCAGCTTTTCCCTTATGCGTGAAGATGCGGCGGTGATCTTTCGCCGGATAGAAGCAAGCTCCGGTGAAGCGTTATCTGCTATTTCATCTTCGGAAAGTACAGCGGCGCTGATCTTCGCTTCAAGATATTTGTTAGGCGCAAGCGCATTGAAGCGCATATCAAGGCAGCTCTCTATTGAAGCGGACTTGTCACGCCACTCGCCCACGGCTCTTATCACTCGGAGAAGAGCGGCAGCCCGAAGAAGTTCAAGCGGAGTAAGCACCGCCCCTGCCTGAGCACGCCTGAGCGCATTTGTGATGTTGTGGATATTTCCGAATGCCGGCGCGCCGAATCTGCCCGAAAGCGCGTGTGCATCATATGTTTCCTGCAGCAGCTCCTTTACCTCAAAAAGCCCTGTCGATGGCTCGATAGTTCTGGCAAGCTCAGCCGCATCCTCAAAAGAAGTCTGCTCTGCAAGCTTTTCAAGTATTTTGTCAAGCTCCAGAGAAAGGTGATCTTTATTCATAATTATGTTCCTTTTTTATATTTATGCTTTGTCCTTATCATTATTTACCAACTGATAGTAGTTAAGTGTTTTAAGCTGTCTTCCGACAAGCTCGGTCATGTGTATTTCCGATATCCGCGCTACCTGCTCCATAGACTCCTGCGACACCATAAAGGAAAATATTTTTTTAGGGGCAGCCGTAATAATATACCGTATAGCCGTAACGGCGCCTCTCGAAAGCGCGCAAAATTCTTCCTGCCCTCTAAAGCAATCCTCACAGAGCATTTTATTTGTATACGGATCAAAAAACATCATCGGAGAGTCATAGGTCCCGCATTCAGCGCAATAAATAACATTTGGCATATTGCCCCCAAGCGTTGCAAGACGTATTTCAAACACAGCCTTTATTACATCGTTTGTTTTAATGCCGTTCACAAGAACGTGAAGGCAGTTAAGCAGAAGCTCAAGCTGTCCGTCGGATTCCGTTTCCGCCGGAATAGTTTCGATAGCAAGCTCGCACAAATACTGCGAAAGCGCAAATTCCTTAACGCCCATCGAAAAATTATAGAAGCTCCTTATAGCTTCCGCCTGATCTACTATGTACATCCCCCTGTTGCGGTAAAGGCACAGGCGGGAGTATGTCAGCGGCGTTGTGGCAGCAAAGTTATGATGCTTGACCATAAGCGCATTTTTTACATAGCAGCTTATAATTCCTTTTTCTTTAGTAAGCACGGTAATGATCCTGTCCTTATCGCCAACGGTCAGGTCCCTCAGGATCAGTCCGTCCATGTCCGTTTTCATAGGGTACCTCCCGATCATCGTGAACTTCCTGCGGCGGATATCCGAGCTTCAGGCGGCAATAGTCAAGATAATCGCTGACCCTGCCGGTCTCCACAAAATTTTTCCAGGCGGTATTTTCGTCCATACCATATCCCTCCGTTCGTTTTGGATTATATGGTATTATTATATCCCGTCCGAAACAAATTATTACAATAAAGTTGTCGTCAGCATACCGAATCTCCGAATTTTATCCGATATTATCCTGCAGCGCCGTCCGGATCCCGCCGGATAGCGTCATTCGTCAAATACCGTCTGATCGTACCCAAGACTGCGCAGTATGCCCTCACGGTTGCGCCAGTCCTCCTTTACCTTGACCCAGAGCTGCAAATTGACCTTGCAGTCAAAAAACCTCTCCATGTCCTGTCTTGCATAGGTGCCTATCCTTTTAAGCATTGAGCCGCCTTTTCCGATAATGATACCCTTGTGACTGTCCCTCTCGCAGTAAATAGTTGCATCCATGTCGATAATGCCGCCCTCCGGACGCTCCTTCATTCGTTCGACAAACACGGCTGTTCCGTGCGGTACCTCCCTTTCCAGCAGACGCAGCAGCTTTTCTCTTATCATCTCGGCAGCGATGACCCTTTCCGGCTGATCTGTAAGAGTATCCTCGTCAAAAAGATAATCTCCCTCTTCCGCCAGACCGCGCATTTCCTTTTTTAAAATGTCTATGCCCTCGCCCGTCTGAGCCGAGCAGGGAACAACTGCGCTGAAATCATACAGCTTTGCAAGAGCCGATATCTGAGCGGCAAGCTTTGTTTTGTCGTTTATGGTATCTATTTTGTTGATCGCAAGCACCGCCGGCAGACCCAGCTCACGGAATTTTTCAATAAGCTGAAGTTCCTCCGCAGCGGCTTCCCTGTCCGGTTCGACAACGAGCACACACATATCCACGCCGGCAACGCTTTCATTCACCGAACGCAGCATGAACCTGTCCAGATCATTTCTCGGCTTATGCAGACCGGGAGTGTCAATAAACACCAGCTGACAGTTTTCTTCCGTAAGAACGCCCATTATCCTGGTGCGTGTCGTCTGCGGCTTAGATGAAACTATGGCGATCTTCTCACCGAGCATTTTGTTAAGGATAGAGGACTTTCCCACGTTAGGACGTCCGACAATAGCGATAAAAGCGCTTTTTCTTTCACTCATTTTCTTTTCCCTTTCTGACAAACAGTTATCGAGTCCAGCCGTCACCCCAAGCGCCGGCGGACGTTTATTTTTGTATTATTATATACCATTTTCCGGAAGCATTCAATAATAAAGAGCTATCTTTTCAGCGGCAGGCTGCCGCACCCAATTTCGCGTTCACAGATGAACAATCGGAAACGTAATCCCCGCACCAAAAAATATCTTCACAAAATCGATCCGCAAAAGTATCGCTCAAGAATTTTCAAATGATGCGGTTCTCCGGCGGACACCTCTGCCGAAGACATAAGCACCGGCGGCAGGCTGCCGCACCCGATTTAGTTTTTGGAGAGAAATATACTCATCAAAAAAGACGCTATCTTTTCTTCCCCGGAACAAATATGATAAATGCCAGACTCAGCAGCGTAAGCACTATCAGCCCTGTCATGTGCCATATATTTTCCGTAAAAAATGTGTATGCCGCTTTCCAGCCCTCCGGGTCGGAAAACAGCGTAACGCCTATCGCCGCCGCAAATATCGCCAGTATCAGCACCGCCCCCGCAGCGGCGTCCTTCGAGCGCTTTATTCTCTCGTCCCGCTCCCTGCATACCTTGTTGCACAGTTCCTCAATAGATGTGTTCACGGCCTCCGCAGCCATTACAGCGCCTATGGTAAGCAGCAAAAGCGCAAATTCTCCCCGTGAAAAAGTAAAAAAACGTGCAAAAATGAGAACATACAGCGCAGCCACTGTATGCGTTCTCATGTTCCGCTCGTTTTTTATGCAGCGTATTATTCCGCAGAATGCGTATTTGAAGCCCTTAAGAAAGGACATCAGCTCTCATCCTTCATCACATAGCTGGATGAACTCGGCAGTCCGAGCTGAGTCATTACCTTTTCTTCCTTTTCACGCATGCGGATCCTCTGAAGGCCGTTGTCCTCGTGGTCGTAGCCCAGCAGATGGAGCATTGAATGAGCCGTAAGATAGCCGACCTCCCTTTGCAGGCTGTGACCGAAACGATCAGCCTGTTCAACAGCCATAGGCATCGAGATCACGATATCGCCAAGTATCTTTGCGCCGGTAGCCGGGTCGGTATCGTACTTGCCGTTTTCGCCCATCGGAAAAGAAAGAACGTCAGTTTCCCTGTCTATGTCGCGGTATATCCTGTTAAGCTCTCTGATCTGAGCGTTATTGACCAGAGTAACGCTTACCGATACCGAGCCTTCAAACTCCTCAAGAGTGAGTACGGCATTGCAGCAGCGCCTTATAAGCATTCTCAGTCCCGTGGGGATCTTTACTTCCTTCTGTTTGTTTGTGATGATTACTTTGATCTTGTCCATATCAGACCTCACCTTTCTTATGTAAAGCTAAAAGCTTTGCTTATTTTTGTCTTTTCTGAGCGGCATTTTCGTATGCCCTGATAATATCCTGCACCAGTCTGTTCCTGACAACATCCTTTGCCGAGAACATGACCGTTTCGATCCCCTCAATATCCTTTAATATTCTCACGGCATCCTTCAGACCCGAGCGCACGCCGCCCGGCAGATCGATCTGAGTTATGTCGCCGGTTATGACCATTTTGGAGTTGAAACCCAATCTGGTCAGAAACATTTTCATCTGTTCGGGAGTTGTATTCTGAGCTTCATCGAGAATGATAAAGCTGTCGTCCAGAGTACGCCCCCTCATATATGCCAGCGGCGCGACCTCTATATTGCCTCGTTCCACATATTTCTGATATGTTTCGGCGCCCAGCATATCAAAAAGGGCGTCATACAGCGGTCTGAGATAAGGGTCTACCTTGCTTTGCAGATCTCCGGGCAGAAAGCCGAGCTTTTCGCCTGCCTCAACAGCAGGACGTGTAAGTATGATCCGGTTTATTTCCCTTGCGCGGAAAGCCGCCACAGCCATAGCCACAGCAAGATAGGTCTTGCCCGTACCTGCAGGTCCCACGCCCACGGTAACGGTATTATCGCGTATAGCCGTAACATAGCTTTTCTGACCGAGCGTTTTAGGCTTCACCGGACGTCCCTTAGAGGTAATGCAGATGCAGTCGCCGGCAAGCTGTTCAATGCGGTGTTCGTTGCCCTCGTTGACCAGCGACATACAGTACCGGACATTCTGTTCACTGAGAGCCTCGCCCTTGTTGATAAGACTTAGAAGACTTTCGATCACCTTGACCGCTCTTGCAACATTTTCGGCGTCGCCGCTTACTTTAAGCTCAGACCCGCGGCACACCACCGAGACCATATACTCATTCTGAATAAGCTTGATATTTTCATCGAAGGTACCGAACAAAGCCACAGCCTGTTCCATACGGTCAATATTCAGAATTTGCTCGAACATTACATCACCTGACCCATTTTTTAAACATCAAGCACCGCAATTTACAAAAATATGTAATTGAGATATAATTTTTCTCATTATAACATAAAAATAGTTAAAAGTCACTATATTTTTTAAAAATTTTCTAAAAAATTTTGATTTTTCACTTTATCCTGCCAGTCCAAATTATTCACCGGCAGTTTGCTCATAAAGAAAGAAACCGTTCGCAGCTGTCACTATCTTCCAACAGTAAGCAGTTGAGCTTCGGCTTTTTTTGAGATACCATAAAGGTATAAAACCTCACTATTTCATGGCACTTTGGCAATAAAACACAAGTTTTTTAGGAAAGGGGTCCGGGGGAGGGCCCTTTGTTCCAACAAAGGGTTTCACCCGGTTTGACTTGCAGCGCAAAATATCTTTCCCCCGGGCAAATTGCGGATACAATTGACAAGTCCGGAACGGTATACTATAATAAAATCAATACGAACACTGTCCGGAAATAAATATCTGAAAGAAAGGACGTTTTTCTATGAGATCAAAAAAACTTAAAGCGTTCCTCGCATCTCTGCTCACCGCAGCTGCGGCGCTTTCCGTAATGCCCTGTACTGTGTATGCAGTTCAGCCCGATACCTCTGCGGAATACCTGATCGCCGCAGACGCAGCAGATAACACATGGGTCATTGATACAGACACCCCCGCCGAAGACCTTCCGCGCATGGTGAACAATTGCTTTGAAGAAGCCGCAGCTTCATACAGCGGCGGCAGGATCGAACCGGTGCTGTACTATTCCAGCGGTATAGTTTCAGGCGTAAATTACTACATGATCTGCCGCGAGTACAGAGAGGACGGCACTGCTGTTCTTAAAAAAGCCGTCATATACGATCCGAATCACGTCAACTCTCAGCGCACCGCTAAAGCCCGCTTTTCCAGTGTTGAGGATCTTGACATTGATGACTTCCAGTACAATTCCTTCTATTCTCTGCCCGATACCCGAACTGTCGGCGGCGCAACCTTAAACAGATTCGATACCTGCGATCTGACCGGCGAGGTAAAATTCGCATTTTATTCAGCTACTCAGCAGCTCGAAAAGGTGAAATATCAGCCTCTTGCCTATCTTGGCAAGAAAATGACAGACAGCGGCACCTATTACGCAATTATGTGCTGCACCACCGGCACTACCGATATCGCCTCCGACCGTTTTGTTGATGTTGTAACGGTTTTCCGCAGCAATAAAGACGAATGCAGCATAAAATACGCATGCACTGTCATGGGCATGCGATACGAATTCCCTATGATGTTTGAAAACAAAAGCTACATTTCAAACCCTAACATATACAAAGGTCAGACAGCTAAGGTTGTCTTTTCGGCAAATGGCGGCAGCGGCAATTACACCTGCTCCGTTTCTTACCGCAAGATGAAAACAGGCAAATGGATAACCAAAAAAGCCCCTGCCGGCGCCGAATATATGCTGCTTAAGCCGGCAGCAGCCGCTACATACGAGGTGGAGATCAGCGTTTCGGACGGTAAGAAGGAACTTACCAACTACGCTCTTATCTGGGTAAGCGAGCCGCTGAAGAATACATCGACCGTTTCCGGAACTACTATACGCAAGGGCGAAGCGTTAACGGTGAACTGTTCTGCAAGCGGCGGCAGCGGCGCTGTAAAATACGCAGTTTATTACAAAAAGAACGGCTCTGACAAATGGACGGCTGCGCAGAAATTCAGCAAGAACAAAACAGTAAGCATAAAGCCAATGGCAGCCACCAACTATACCGTTTGCGTAAAAGCCAAGGACGAAAAGAACACTGTATCGAAGCGGTACTACAATGTTTCGGTAACAGCATCATAAACGCAATACAGAAAAGCTCCCGCGATCACAATGTATCGCAGGAGCTTATTTTTGTAAGATCATTTTGCAAGTCTGAGCCGGAAAACAGTTTGTGAGTCTGTTTTATCAGTCCTCGTCAGGCTCTTCCGGCATATCCCAGTTATGGTAGACGTTCTGTACATCGTCGTTGTCGTCGAGGATATCAAGGAGCTTCTGCATCTTCTCCACTGCTTCTGGATCCTCAAGCTTGGTGTAGGTCGAGGGTATCTCTGAAATGTCAGCCGATACGAACTCGTAGCCCTTGGCTTCAAGAGCCTCCATAACAGCGCCGAAATCCTCCGGTGTGGTGTAGATCTCGTAAACGTCTGAGGACTCGGACGAGAAATCCTCGGCGCCGGCTTCAAGAGCATCCTCCATCAGCTTGTCCTCGTCATTATCCTCCTTCTCGATAACGATAAGTCCCTTTTTCGTGAACATGAATGACACGCAGCCCTGTGTACCCAGGTTTCCGCCGAACTTATCAAAATAATGGCGGATATCTCCGGCTGTACGGTTGCGGTTGTCGGTAAGTGTTTCAACAATAACGGCTATTCCGCAGGGTCCGTAGCCTTCGTAGGTGATAGCCTCATAGCTGCTGCCGTCTGCACTGCCGGCTGCCTTTTTTATAATGCGCTCAATGTTCTCGTTAGGCACATTGTTCGCCTTTGCCTTGGCTATGCACTCACGCAGCTTTGAGTTTGAGCTGGGGTCTGCGCCGCCGCCCTCTCTTACTGCTACGGCAAGCTCCCTGCCTATCTTTGTGAATACCTTTGCTCTTGCGCCATCAGTCTTTTCCTTTTTGCGCTTGATGGTGCTCCATTTTGAATGTCCTGACATACTTTAAATTCTCCTTTATTCTTTTGTTTGATGCCGCTATGCGGCTGAAGGGAATCACATATTTCTTAATTCGTTTATAGCCTTTGTGTAATCGTCATTTCCGTTGTCCTTGCATTGTACACAGTTGCAGCTTATACAGCTATTGCAGTTACAGCCTAAGCAGTTAACGCCAAACGAGATCAAGCCGAATATGATAATCGCCGCAAAAACCAGAAATATTATAGTAGTTTTTTTATCTTCTTTCTTGTAATCATAATCCGCTGCATCTTTATACGATTTATTTTCCGGATCGCTTATATCTATGCACCACAGATCTTCTTTCAGAAATACCTGCTTTAAATAATCCCATATAAGCACCTTCACATCGCGCGATTTATAATTATCTTTGAGATTATGCTCAAAATAGTATGTTCTTATATCGTTAAGATTGTCCGAGGACATCATGATCGTTGCGCCCATAGAAAGTACTTCTCTAAGGCGGTTTGCTTCAATGTAATCATTAATTGACCATCCGTTATGATAATCTTGTTTGTGAAAGGATTCTATTTCAATATATACATATCTGCCTTCGCAATTTTCTACATCAGTAACCCTTGCATATGGTATAACGTTTCTGTCCGACATAATACGGCTCCTTTCCGCCTGCTTACAGTCTTTTTGTCAGACTGTCGGGATCAGCACGAAAATATCTCAGACTTCCTCGAAGATATCCGGGGAAGTCTGTTATTTTTCTCAGCCTGACAGATCGGATCAAGAAAAACTATCAGCCCTTGTTTTCAAGACTTGCCTTGATGAACTCGCGGAACAGCGGGTGAGCGTGGTTCGGACGGCTCTTGAACTCAGGATGATACTGTACGCCGATGAAGAACTTGTTTGCTGGTATCTCAACTGCCTCAACAAGCATACCGTTGGGCGATGTGCCGGTAACAGCCATTCCCTTTTCCTCAAACAGGGCGCGGAACTCATTGTTAAACTCATAGCGGTGACGGTGACGCTCCTTTATCTCTGAAACGCCGTATGCTCTGTCCATAATGGTGTTCTTGCGTATCCTGCAGGGATATGCGCCAAGACGCATGGTACCGCCCATATCCACAACACCCTTCTGATCGGGCATCAGATCGATGACCTTGTGGGCGCTCTGCGGGTCAAGCTCGCCTGAGTTTGCATCCTTAAAGCCAAGCACGTTCCTTGCGTATTCGATAACTGCGGTCTGCATTCCAAGGCAGATGCCAAGATACGGAATGTCATGCTCACGGGCATACTTTGCAGCGATGATCTTACCCTCGACTCCTCTGTTGCCAAAACCGCCGGGCACAAGAATACCGTCAACATTTCCAAGAAGCTCGTCAACCGTATATTCGGTAATAAGCTCGGTATCTACCCATTCGATCTCTACAAAGGCGCTGTTCTCGTAGCCTGCGTGGTGCAGAGCCTCAGCAACGGAAAGATAAGCGTCATGCAGCTGAACGTACTTGCCGCAGAGAGCTATTTTAACTTCCTTGTCACGGGAATTGATGCGGTCTAACATTTCAAGCCATTCTGTCATGTCGGGCTTGGGCGCGTCTATTTTCAGCTCACGGCATACGATGTCGCTGAAGTTTGCCTTTTCAAGCATAAGCGGCGCCTGATAAAGTACCGGTATCGTCATGTTTTCGATAACGCAGTCCGGCTTTACGTTGCAGAACATGGCTATCTTCTTGAAAATGCTCGGATCAAGCGGCTCGTCACAGCGCAGAACCATAATGTCGGGGTTTATGCCCAGCGAACGCAGCTCCTTTGCGGAATGCTGCGCCGGCTTTGACTTATGCTCCTCACTGCCCTTTATGTAAGGCACAAGGCACACATGAATGAACAGGCTGTTCTCCTTGCCCACCTCTACGCTGACCTGACGGATAGCCTCAAGGAAGGGCTGGCTCTCAATGTCGCCTACGGTGCCGCCGATCTCGGTTATAACTATATCGGCGTCAGAGTCCTCACCTACGGCGTAGATGAAGGACTTGATCTCGTTTGTGATATGCGGGATGACCTGGACCGTCTGACCAAGGTAGTCTCCGTGACGTTCCTTTTCAAGAACATTTGAATACACCTTGCCGGTCGTCAGATTGGAAAATTTATTCAGGTTTTCGTCAATGAAACGCTCGTAATGACCAAGGTCAAGATCGGTCTCGGCGCCGTCCTCGGTAACATACACTTCGCCGTGCTGATAAGGGCTCATTGTGCCGGGGTCCACATTTATGTACGGGTCCAGCTTCTGAGAGGCCACTTTAAGACCTCTCGCCTTGAGCAGACGGCCGAGGGAAGCGGCTGTTATGCCCTTGCCAAGACCCGAAACTACGCCGCCTGTTACGAAGATGAACTTTTTCGTCATAACTCAATGTCTCCTTCAAATACTGTCTCTGCATAGCCTGTAAGATAGACTGTTTCATCTGTGTACTCTATAATAAGGTTTCCGCCCTTGAGCTTAACGGTGATAGGCTCGTTCTTTTTGCACAGACCGTTCTCTACGGCTGCAACAGCAACGGCGCAGGCGCCTGTACCGCATGCCCATGTTTCACCGCTGCCGCGCTCCCATACGCGCATCTCAATGGTGTGATCGTCTATTACCTTAACGAACTCGGCGTTGACTCTCTCCGGGAACAGCTCGCTGTTTTCAAAGAGCGGTCCTATCTTCTCAAGATCTATCTTATCCACATTGTTGCAGAATACAACGCTGTGCGGATTGCCCATAGATACGCAGGTAATATTGTACTCCTCGCCGCCGATGGTAACAGGCTCATTGATAACTCTCGGCTTGCTGATGGCTACCGGTATCTCCTCGGAGCGCAGAACAGCCTTGCCCATGTCTACGCGCAGCACATCTACCTGACCGTCATGGCGGAATGCCTTCAGTGTCTTTATGCCGCTGAGAGTTTCTATGCTTACGGTATCGCCGTGTGCCATGTTGTGGTCAAAGAGATACTTGCCCACGCAGCGGATGCCGTTGCCGCACATCTTGCCCTCGCTGCCGTCAAGGTTATACATCTTCATTTTAGCGTCAGCCACATCAGACGGGCAGATAAGGATAACGCCGTCGCCGCCGATTCCGTAGCGTCTGTCGGCAAAGCGAACGCTGAGACCCTCGGGGTTGTTGATCTTCTGATTGAAGCAGTTGAAATAGATATAGTCGTTGCCGCAGCCCTGCATTTTTGTGAAACGCAGTTTCATCTTTGTGGTCCTCATGTTGTTGATGTCCACAAGCTCGGTGCTGTACTCGGAATAGCGGCTCTTGAGTGAATCCGCAAGAGCGTTTGCAGTGTCGATAGATGTAAGGCAGGGAATATTGCGCTCAACGGTCTTTCTTCTTATCCTTACACTGTCACGGGTTGGGATCCTGCCCTTTGAGGACGTGGAGATAACATAGTTTATCTTGCCGCTCTCGATAAGAGTAAGGGTGTTTTCCTTGTCGTTCTCGTGTATCTTGTCTACCTCGATAACGTCAAGTCCGTAGTTGC
The DNA here is from genome assembly GCA_902796475.1 of uncultured Ruminococcus sp. GTDB lineage: Bacteria > Bacillota > Clostridia > Oscillospirales > Acutalibacteraceae > UBA1213. Next base: position 5,099 of record CADBPE010000059.1, on the reverse strand, counting down.
GGAGAGTCTGAGCAGTACCCTTGGTAGCATAAAGCGTGAAGCCAAGTTCGTCATACTTCTTTGCAACATCGCCGATCTCGTTCTTGTCGGGGTTGCGCACCGTAATGAACACGCCGCCGTGCTTCTTCATCTTGTAGCCTGCCGCGATAAGTCCCTTGTAAAGAGCCTCTTCCAGTGTGCCTGCGATTCCCAGCACCTCGCCGGTAGACTTCATCTCCGGACCAAGCTGGTTGTCAACATTGATGAGCTTCTCAAAGGAGAATACAGGCACCTTTACGGCAACATAGGGTGAACGTCTGAACAGACCGGTGCCGTAGCCCATAGTTTCAAGCTTTTCACCGAGCATAGCCCTTGTCGCAAGTTCTACCATAGGAACGCCCGTTACCTTGCTGATGTAAGGGATAGTTCTTGAAGAACGGGGATTTACCTCGATAACATAGAGCTTGCCCTTGTAGATAAGATACTGTATATTCACAAGACCCTTGGTTTTAAGTGAAACCGCAAGGTTCTTTGATGTGTTGATGATGTTTTCGGTCATCTCGTCGCTGATGTTCCATGCGGGATATACAGCGATAGAGTCGCCGGAGTGTATGCCTGCGCGCTCAACGTGCTGCATGATGCCGGGAATAAGTATTTCCTCGCCGTCACATATAGCATCGACCTCAAGCTCTGTGCCTGAAAGATACTTGTCGATGAGTATCGGGTTCTCGATGTTCTGAGCAAGGATGATGGCCATATATTCCTTGACGTCTGCCTCGTTGAAGGCGATTATCATATTCTGACCGCCGAGAACGTAAGACGGACGCAGAAGCACCGGATAGCCGATGCGCTGTGCAACGTCAAGAGCCTCTTCGGTAGTCATGACCGTGAAGCCCTCGGGACGCTTTACATGGTGAAGCTCCAGAAGCTCGTCAAAGCGCTCTCTGTCCTCAGCCATATCAATGCTGTCGGCAGATGTACCAAGAATGTTCACGCCGCTCTCGCTGAGGAACTTTGTGAGCTTTATAGCTGTCTGACCGCCGAATGCGACAACAACGCCGTAGGGCTTCTCGGTATGGATAATGCCCATAACGTCCTCATTTGTAAGAGGCTCAAAGTAAAGTCTGTCGGCGGTATCGAAGTCGGTGGAAACCGTTTCGGGGTTGTTGTTTACGATAACGACGTCAAAGCCTGCCTTTTTGAGCGCCCATACGCAGTGAACCGAAGCATAGTCGAACTCGATGCCCTGACCGATCCTGATAGGACCTGAGCCGAATACGATGATAGTCTTGTTGGTGGAATTTTTCTCCTTGATGAACGCCTCAGCCTCGTTGTCCTTATCAAATGTCGAGTAGAAGTAGGGTGTTTCTGCGGCAAACTCGGCAGCGCAGGTATCGACCATTTTATATACCGGTATCATGGGGTTCTCGATCTTCTTGCCGGTAAGAGCCGTTATTGTCTTATCCAGGAAGCCCATGAGCTTTGCCTTGCGGTAAAGGTCATCGTTAAGCTCGCCCTTTTTCAGTTCCTCCTCCATAAGCGCAAGGTTGAGCATTTTGTAAAGGAACCACTCGTCTATCATTGTGATCGCATGGATATCGTCAACGGAAATTCCTCTCTTGAGAGCCTCATATACGCAGAAGATACGCTCATCGTCGCACACGGAAAGTCTCTCACGGATATCCTCGGTGCTCATCTCCTCAAACTTGGGAGCAGCCATTGTGTCATGTCTTATCTCGGCGCCTCTGACTGCCTTCATAAGAGCCTGCTCGAATGAAGGAGCGATACTCATTACCTCACCGGTAGCCTTCATCTGTGTGCCGAGAGTTCTCTTTGCATAAACGAATTTATCAAAGGGCCATTTCGGGAACTTTACAACTATATAGTCAACAGCAGGCTCGAAGCATGCGTATGTAGTACCTGTAACAACGTTCTTTATCTCGTTGAGGGTATAGCCGATAGCAAGCTTTGCGGCAACCTTTGCGATAGGATAGCCCGTAGCCTTTGAAGCCAGAGCGGAAGAACGTGATACACGGGGGTTTACCTCGATAACGGCATATTCAAAGCTTTCGGGCTGCAGAGCAAACTGCACGTTGCATCCGCCCTCTACGCCAAGCGCGCGTACTATGTCAAGAGCAGCCGAACGGAGCATCTGATATTCCTTATCCGCAAGTGTAACGGCAGGAGCAACAACTATGCTGTCGCCGGTATGAACGCCTACGGGATCGACGTTTTCCATTGAGCAGACGGTGATTGCATTGCCCATTCTGTCACGAACGACCTCGAACTCTATTTCCTTCCAGCCGGAGATGCACTTTTCTACAAGCACCTGTGTGATAGGCGAAAGTGCCAGACCGTTTGATGTGATCTCACGCAGTTCGTCCTCGTTGTTTACGATGCCGCCGCCTGTACCGCCCAGAGTAAATGCCGGGCGAATGATCACCGGGTAGCCTATCTTGTTTGTGAACTCGATAGCCGACTGAACGTCATTGACAACAGTTGAAGGGATACAGGGCTGACCGATGGACTCCATCGTATCCTTGAACATCTGTCTGTCCTCAGCCTTGTCGATAGTTTCGGGATTAGCGCCGAGGAGCTTTACATTGTACTTTTTGAGGAAGCCTTCCTTTGCAAGCTGCATTGAAAGCGTAAGACCTGTCTGTCCGCCAAGCGTGGAGAGCAGTGAATCAGGCTGTTCCTTTATGATTATTCTCTTTACTGTTTCAAGTGTAAGCGGCTCTATATATACCTTGTCTGCCATAGCCTTATCGGTCATGATAGTTGCAGGATTGGAGTTCACGAGAATCACCTCAAGACCCTCCTCCTTGAGTGCGCGGCAGGCCTGTGTGCCTGCATAGTCAAACTCGGCTGCCTGTCCGATAACGATAGGACCCGAACCGATCACGAGAACTCTCTTTAAGCTTTTATCCTTAGGCATTGTTTTTTACCTCCTGCATCATGTCAATAAATTTATCAAAAAGGAAGGCCGTATCCAGCGGACCGCCGCAAGCTTCCGGGTGGAACTGTACGGTGAAGGCGGGTCTGTCGGTATATGTAACGCCCTCGCATGTGCCGTCATTGGCATTTACAAAGCTCATGTATGCGCCCTCCGGCAGAGTATCGGCAAGCACCTCATATCCGTGATTCTGGCTGGTGATGTATACCCTGCCTGTCTTTGTATCGGTAGCGGGCTGGTTTTCGCCTCTGTGACCATACTTGAGCTTTCTTGTCGAAGCGCCCTGAGACGCTGCAAAAAGCTGATGTCCAAGGCAGATGCCGAAGGTCGGTATCTTCTCTTTGCTGAGGATGCGGAGCTGCTCGATTATCTCCGGATTATCCTGGGGGTCGCCGGGGCCGTTTGACAGCATGATGCCGTCGGGAGCCATTGCCTTTATTTCTTCTGCTGTCGTATTTGCAGGAACGACCGTTACATTGCAGCCCCTGTTTACAAGCTCGCAGCGGATATTCTTCTTTGTGCCGAAGTCCATAAGTACAACATTGAACTTAGCGTCCTCAGCCGGGAAGAACTGTTTCTCGGCGCAGGTTACGTTAGGTACCGCCGGCTCAGGCTTGAATGTTTTAAGCTCGTCAAGATCGCTCTCGCCGGGCTGTGTATACATGAGCTTAGCGTTCATAACGCCGTACTCACGAACTGTTTTTGTAAGACAGCGGGTATCGATGCCATAGATGCCCGGGATATCTTTTTCCTTTAAAAAAGTGTCGATCACACCCTCACAACGGAAGTTGGAAGGCTGCTGACACCATTCTCTGACAATATAAGCCGAAAGAACCGGCTTTTTGCTTTCAAAATCGGAAGGGATAACGCCATAGTTACCGATCAGAGGAAAGGTCTGACAAACAAGCTGCCCGAAATAACTGGGATCGGTGAGAGTCTCCAGATAACCCGTAGTCGCCGTGGTAAAAACCAGCTCGCCCACAGACACCTTCTCTGCGCCGAAAGCATACCCCTCATATACATCTCCGTTCTCCAAAACAAGATAGGCCTTTTTCTCCATTTTCTACCAATCCTTTCCCGCGGAAAAAATTTCCGCATTTATGATTTTGTCAGCCCCGCACAGGGCGGAATCGTCCGCGAATGGGCGGACTATGTTATCCTGCCCTCAGGGGCAGAGATCACGCAATAGGATCAATTTTCGTAGGTGCTCAGCAGACGTTTTGCGGCCTCGGCCTTTGTTATTCTGAGATCCATCGCCTGCTTTTCAAGATATTTATGCGCCTGCGGCTCCGTCATCGACAGATATTCCATAAGTATGCCCTTTGCGCGGTTGATAAGGCGTATCTCCTCATTCTGTTTACGGAGCTTGTCCTTTTCGCGCTTTATGCCGTTGAGCTTATAATAACAGGCTCTCAGGTAGGTGATCGTCTTATGGAACATATATCTGCTTACGGGCTTAGCCGCAATGAACACGCCCTCCTCCCACATTTTCTTTTCGAGCTGTTTTTCGGCTTCTTTTGCCGCAAACAGCATTACGCAGGAATCGGTGCTGCGGGCAAGAAAAGCTGCGGTCTCATCGCTTGGCGCATCTGAAAGCGGGGAATCCACCAATATCAGATCGTAAGCCTTTTCAAGAGCGGCTTTTTTTGCCTCGGCAGCGCTTGACACGCTTTCGGGCAGCATAAGCTCCTCTTCCATCAGCAGCTTTGTCAGACCATCTATACTCTGGCTTCTGGATGAAACTATGAGAATACTCTCCAAATGCTCCGACATCCTTCCCGTGATTTGAATATTGCCGTTCTATGCACTTTTGTACCATTTTTTGGTTCAAATGCAGCGCTGTCGGCATATCCCGCAGCGAGAAAGTATCTATCCCGAAACGGACGCACTTCTCCCTGCTGGTCTTATATTCAATTTATTATAATATCAGATTATTGTCATTTTGTCTATTATAAATAATTCACAAATATACATTATTATCAGAACTTTATTTTTCTTTTTGCATAACGGAGCTTTACGAAGGCAAAGACACGGCTTCCGGGTATTTTTTTTATGCTCTCCTGACAAAAAAACCTCCCTTTCGGGAGGTCTGCGCCGCCCGCCGCTTGCGGGGCAGCGCTTGAAGCGTAGGGATTTCGCGCTCTGCGGAGTGCGAGTCGGGGGG
>CADBPE010000058.1 GCA_902796475.1 uncultured Ruminococcus sp. | reverse complement strand
TCGATCCAACCTGTGTATTTTCTATCTGCCACAGTATCAAAGTTATAGTTCTTTTTACTCTGTTTTCCTGGTGAGTAAAGAAATCGCGGTGTATTTCTTCCGGATTGCCTGCCTGGCATCCAGCTCACCCTGTCATTTGAGATCAGATATGAATTGCCGTTTTCTTTTAAGAGAAGAGAAAATGCTTTATCATCAAATGCACCATTTTGTGCCATCAGCTTTAAGTATCCGGCAACCATCTGCAAGAAGTTTTTTTCATGTGTGTGAACAAATCCTCCGATCTCGTTAATGACACGTTCACGAACTGCATCAGCAGTTTTCCTGATCGTGTCAACAGGAAATGACAGACAGGAACAACCGGATTTTTCCAAGGTGCGGCCTATGCGGCTTGTCAGGCCGTATTCCAGCATAATCTCATAAGATATGCGCTTTTCAATATCACTCATCAATTTTACAGCTCTGGCATCTTTTCCGAATCTGCGCTTTTCGAGCATATCCTCGTATGCACTCATCCATGTCATATTTGGTGCAATGAAAAAACTGACAAAGCTCTCATCATCAAACCGTTCATGCCAATAGCTGATAAAACCATTGGTAAAATCAGCAAGAGAACGTCCTGCTCCGCCGTTCTGAACGTAGCGCTGTATGGCAGACCGGAACCCGAAACGCCATGTGCGGGCATTAAAGAAACCTGCACGATGCGCAGCATCCTGAACACTATCCGAAAAAGCAAGTATCTTTTTGTCATCATTGAATCTTGAAGCAAATATCTGAGAAAGCTCTGTGCTGATCTCCGTTGCACTTCTAAGCCCCATGAGAGCCAGTCCTCGCTTTGATCCGCAAAACGGACAGACAAACTGCTTATTAGTCTTGCTTATGGTGCGTATCGGATTCGGTATCACAACATCCACCATGTCAGTACCACAGTTTTCGCAGCTTGAGGAAGCACTTTCTCCGGCTTTGACCTGCAGGCATTCAGGACAGATACGCCCTGCCATCATTCCGGACGGGAAATTATTATGCTGATGGGGGAACAGCATAACGATCTTATCATCCCCCTTGAAATAGATGTTATAAAATGCCTCAAGGCTTGGTATTTTTGCGTTGCTTCTTTCGTTAAGGATGGATGTCCAGCCTGTTGCTCCGCAATCACGGCAATTAACAACAGGAAGATATTTATTTAACTTCTGCGAGTTAAGATCATTTGCTATGGAGTAGGTTATCTCTTTACCGGATACTTTGGCAACGAGTCGGCGCAGTTCCCTCATCCATAGCTGTACCTGAACATTAAGGAAAGGTCTTAGATTGTCCGGACTTCCTGTTCTGGCATGTGAGATCAAAGCCAGCAGCGCATTCACTGCCGTTTCGGGATCATCTATTTCATTGAGCCGTGGGTAATTCACCTTCAGTTCTTCGATCATATTTCCGACCTGATGATAGTTGCCTTTCATCAGAGTGATCATTGCCTGCATGAAACCGTGATACATCAGGTGTTCACCAAGAGAAAGTCTGCCCTCCGAAGACAGTACATCCATATCCGACATATTTGTCCATGCAGAGGCAGCCGCTTTCAGAAATGATTTTTCATCATCCCTGTCGATCAGCATGGTTAGTTCTTTCGTCTGCTCATTTGTCGGAATCGTAAAATCCGCAGCATCATGCCCTGCAAAAAATTCCTCAGGAGACAGACGGTCTTCTGTTACAACGGCATCATCCTCAAACGGCTCACCAAAAACCTCCTCGGCATATTGCAGGATATTCTTGTTGTTATCCCTGGAGCCCATCGTTGCGGACGTTCCGATACAGCAGAGGTACCCGCCGGGAATCGACAAACGTGCTTTCAGTCTGCGCAGAAGGCAGGCAAGATCTGTACCCTGCACACCATCGAAGGTGTGAAGTTCATCAACGGCGATATATTTCATCGAATCGGGTCTGTTGTCCGCCCAGAGTGCGGAATCCTTGGGGCGCACAAGCAAATAATCCAGCATCTTATAGTTAGTCATCAATATATCTGGAGGGTATCCGAGCATTGTTTCATGGTCTGTAATGATCGTATCCTCGCTCATCATCCGGCTTGGGTGCTGTTCATGACCGCCAACATACATGCCGGCAGTCACATTGCCCCTGAGCTCAGGACTTGTCCAGATCAACCGGGCGATCCTTTTTGCCTGATCGGTAGCCAGTGCATTCATGGGATAGATAATGAGTGCTTTTATTCCCTTTTCGCCGCGATGCTGATAGCAGTATTCCAATATCGGATAGAGAAAGCACTCCGTTTTACCTGAACCGGTGCCGGTAGCGATAAGTGTTGACCTGCCGTCATTACCCGCAAGTCTGTCAAATGCGTTCTGCTGATGAACATAAGGAAGATAGGCAGGGTGGATCGATTCAAAGCAGTCGGGCATTTTTTCAGCGACACGAAAAGGCAGGCGCACGGAAACATAGGGCTCATGATAGACAGAGTCCTTAGTTTCCAGCATTTTTTGTACAGAACCCCTGAACGGTTCATTTGTCATCGGGAAGGTAGTTTCGATATAATCCCCTATTCCCTTTTGCAGTTGTTTTGCAAGTATGGTTGGCAACATGCCGCTGACCTCCTCATTGTTACTTTTTTTCAACAATTGTCTTTAGTTTATCAGGTTTAATTTCTAATAAACTTTCATCCGCATCCAATTTTTCTGATAAACGATGTTCACGTGCATATTCTCTGAATTCTTTGGATGTCATTCCTTTACTTTCGCAATAGGATCTGAGCGCCTTAATTTGTCTGCGTTTTTTTGCAGCTTTTAACAGAGCAGTTACTTCTGAAACAGAATCCACATTAAAGTAATCACTTAGTAAACGATAAATGTCTTGCTCTTTGATTTTAAGTTCCAAAAAGGCTTCAACTGCTGCTATAACATCTTTTTCTTTTTGTTTATTTCTGCCTTCATTGTACCCCTCATGGTAGAGAGCATCTTCTCGACGCTTTTTTGCATCTTTGAAAGAATCAGCAGCCGTTTCAAGAAGCCAATCACCTGCTTCTGAAACCTTTTCAATTATTGTCTTCTTTGACATTTTTATCTTCCTCCGTATTTTTCCTCAAAGAACCTCCACGCCGTTTCATAGTCCTGTTCACGGTCACAGCGGTCGAAGGGGGCAACATACTCGATAGTCCTCTCCACGGGGCCTCCGGGCATGGTATCATCGGTTATGGTGCGGTAAAACTTCTTTCCGGCAGGCGCACCCTTTATGCCGTTTTCCCATTCGGGGCGGGAGAAGCCCACATTCGTCAGGCTGCGGTTGTTTGTAAAGACGATACGTCCGTTTGCGTCGTACCATGTGTCGGCTTCGTACTGCTGAAGCACTGGGAACTGTATGCGGTATATGGTTTTGAGCTGTTCCAGAGTCATACCAAGAGCCATTGCCGTCAGCACATCTATTTCCACAAGCGCTTGTCTGCGCTCGTAGTCTGTGCGCAGGGGCGTATCCCATGTCCATTCGTCCGTAAGGTCAGAAAAGCGCTTGTTATCAAGGCGGGGGTCAGTTTTGCTCCAG
>CADBPE010000057.1 GCA_902796475.1 uncultured Ruminococcus sp. | reverse complement strand
TGGAAGATGATAACAGCCGCGAGTATTTTTTTATCAGGGATAAACTAACAGCGTAAAATCGGAAACGCCAGCTTGCTGTCTCTGCGCTGCCGCTAAACGAAACGTATAATAGGTAAATGAAGAGTTGTATTGTATGCCGAAATGTTGATTGATTATTTCTTCGGAGTGTTGTATTATAATAACAGAAAGTTCAGTAAGCTGTGTGACAACGATGGAAGAAGATCAGGAGGTAAATTATGAATAAGAAAAGAGTATTTGCACTTATCCTTTCCGCTGTACTGTGTATGTCTTTTATGGCAGGATGCGGCGGCAGCGGTAAAGATCAGACAAGCGGTACAAGCGCAGCAAGTACAGTAAGCGGCTCGGATACGGAAAGCAAGACCGAAGAAAGCAAGACCGAGGAAAGCAAAACAGAGAGCAAGGACGATAAAACCAGTGAAGTCAGCGAGACCGAAAAGGAGCCTGAAACTTCAATGCACACACTCTATGTAAGAGATGACGACAAGTGTCCGGAGATCAAGGCGACCTTTATAAATAACCAGACCGGCGCCACCGAGGACGTTGTGATGACCAGAACCGATGAAAAGGACAATTACTTTGTATATACCTGCGAGGGTGATACGGATAAGTATAACATGGTACAGCTGCACTGCGGTGAGGAGGATACAGGCATTGTGGCCTTCAATAAGTTCGTGAGCGGCTGGTATATGAATAGCACCGAGCTTCTGCCGTGTCCTGCCGGAGCAGAGCCGAATTACTCTCCTGTTTACGAAACAAAGGTGATGAAGTTCGAGGAAGAGGATAAGAATATCTATATCTGGAAGCCCGCAGATTATGACGCAAATTCCGCAGACAAGTATGCCACCATCTACATGCTTGACGGTCAGACGGTGCTTTCTACCGAGATCAGCGGCAATGTGAGAAGCTGGAATGTGGCTGAATCAGTTGAAAATATGATGGCTGCTACCGACAATAAGGCTATACTGGTATGTATAGATACTCTTGAGCGCAGAGACGAGGATCTTATTCCGGATATAGGCACACCTGTTCCCGGCTACAAGCTCAGTGGTGAAAGAAGAGGCGGTCTTTTTGCGGATTTTGTTGCAAACACTCTGATGCCTTACATTCAGGAAAACTACAATGTTTATACAGATAAGCTCCATAATTCCATCGCAGGCAGCTCCTTCGGCGGACTTGAAGCTTTCTATATCGGCATGGAGTACCCGGACAAGTTCGGTACGATAGGCTCGTTCTCATGCTCTGCAGGCGTATTTGATCAGAATGTATGGGAAAAGTATCTCAGCACCAAGACATATGACGAAAATCTTCCCTTCCTCTATATGTATTCAGGCTCATTTGCTATGGATACGGGATATGTTGACGAGATCATGTATAACTATCTTCTCTCAAAGTCCGGTTATCCTAAGGACAAGATAGTATTCAGCAAGGACGAGGAGGGCGACCACAAGGAGGAATACTGGAGAAACACCTATCCTGAGTTCCTTGAAGCTATGTTCACACAGAAGGTTTCCGCTCTGCAGTCCGGCGTACCCGTTGCATACAAGAACAGGACCATTCCCCAAAGTGATATGGAGATATTTGAGGATTCCGATGAAGAATCATACGTTGATGACCGTCCGGAGAGCATAAAGAACTATGTGTTCTATGACAATAGTGAAACAAAGTGGGAAAATGTTTATGCTTACTGGTTTGGCAGCGGAGCTTTCCCCACCAACAAGGTAACGGGCGCTGTTTACTACAATGACTGGCCCGGCACAAAGATGGAGCAGATCGAAGGCACAGACATATATCGTGTTGAAGCGCCCTTGAATGTTACGACCATCATTTTCGACTCAGGCATTACAGATCCGGAGGTCATAAAGGGAGTTATTGCTTATCAGACGGTTGACCTGCCTTATACAGACAAGGCTTGTTCCGGCAAGGTCTACAAGATCGATATGTCTGTTGCTCCGAAGAAAGGCAGCGGCGTTGAAAAGACCAAGTTCAGATACAAGGAAGGATCATGGTCGGAAGTTGATCCGGAGGTAGCCGGCGCATGATCTGCCCCTCGGATTTATCAGCGCAGGGCTTGACGGCAGTTTAATCATATCAAAATACACTACTTGCGGTTGTTATTTATATTGCAGCCGCAAGCAGTGTAATTTTGTTTTGTTTTATATATTATCGCAAAACAGGGAAAGGCAGCTTGCTTGTGTTATTTGTTGTATTGAGGAAAGATATTTATGTCAGAGAATAGAAGTAACTGCAAAAGCATAAAAAGAGATGTGATACTTATCGCAGCGCTGGTGCTGACCGGCTGTATCATCGCTGTGTGCGTGATGCTTTTTTCGGGCGGAGGCGCCGCAGTGGAAGTGCGTGTTGACGGTAATGTCATCGCGGTTTACAGCCTGAATAAGGACAGAACAGTAACGATAAACGGAGTGGGCGGCAGCAATGTTCTTGTCATAAAAAACGGCGAGGCTTGTATAAGCGAAGCCGATTGTCCCGACGGACTGTGTGTAAAAACCGGCAATATCAAATACAAGGGTCAGTCTGTAATTTGCCTGCCGCATCGTGTTGTCATAGAGATAATCGCCGGAGCCGATGAGCTGTCCGGCGCTGACGTATTTGTGAAGTGATGATATGAAAAATCCTGTCAGATCAAAAGCCGCGCGCATAGCTGCGGCATACGGCATACTGATCGCTCTTGCGCTTATCCTGAGCTATGTGGAAGCGCAGGTGCCTGCGTTTTTCGCTTTCCCCGGCATGAAGTTAGGGCTTACAAATATAGCAGTTCTTCTTGCCCTGTACCGTATGGGCGGAGTTTCGGCTATGACGATAAATCTGCTGCGTATAGTGATGGTGTCGCTGCTTTTCGGGAGCTTCAGCTCGTTTGTTTACAGCATGGCGGGCGGTATGCTCTCGACCGTTGTGATGATCCTGCTGAAGCATATCGGAAAATTCCGACCGCTTACCGTAAGCATTGCCGGCGGCATCTCTCATAATGTAGGACAGATCATCGCCGCAATGATACTTATGAGTACCGCAGGCATTGGCTGGTATCTTAGTGTATTATGGTTCAGCGGACTGCTTTCGGGAGCGCTGATCGGTATTCTGGGCAGCGAGCTTATAAAAAGACTGCCGCATTTTGCGGGTGATGATCTGAAATGAGCGCGCTGTGTTCCTTAAAAGGGTGATTTTATGAGATCGAAAATTTTATTGACAGCTGCGGTATTGATGACAGCCCTTACTTTTTGTTCATGTTCTGCGCAGGAAAACGCAGCTGGGGAGGTCAGACGCGAGCTGTTTGCGATGGATACCGTTATGACCGTTACTGCCTTCGGAACGAATGCTCAGGCGGCGGTCGATGCTGCCGCTGACGAGATAGCCCGTCTTGACGCTCTTCTTTCGGTGGGCAATTCCGGCAGCGAGATAAGCGCCATAAACCGTACCGGCAAGGGAGAGCTTTCCGAGGATGTGCGGTACCTTGCAGAGCGCTCTCTGGATATTTATGCCGACACGTCGGGCGCTTACGACATGACGGTATATCCGCTTATGGCGCTCTGGGGATTTACCGGAGATACGCCTGCCGTTCCTGAAAAAGAGGATATTCGTGAAACTCTTTTGCACTGCGGCAGCGATAAGCTCAGTCTTACGGGCAGCAGTCTTGTTCTGGGTGAAGCTCAGGGGATAGATATGGGCGGCATAGCAAAGGGCTACGCCGGCGACAGGATAATGAAAATATTTGAGGATCACGGCATTACGTCCGGCATGATATCTCTCGGCGGCAACGTGCAGTGCTGCGGCGTCAAGCCTGACGGCAGTCTGTGGCGCTGCGGAATAACCGACCCGGAGCATCCCTATGAAAGCGGCAGGTTTTTGGGGATAGTGAGCATAAGCGGCAAGGCGGTGGTGACGTCCGGCGGCTACGAGAGAAATTTTATTGAGAACGGACACACCTATCATCATATTATGGATTTGAAAACCGGATATCCGGCAGAAAGCGGACTTGCCTGCGTGACCATAGTGAGCAGTGACGGCACACTTGCGGACGCTCTTTCCACGGCATGCTTTGTAATGGGCGCAGAAAAGGCTGCGGAATACTGGCGCCGGCATAAGGATGATTTCGATATAATAATGCAGACTAACAGCGGCAGGCTTCTGGTGAGCGAAGGTATAGCCGCTTACTTTGAATCAGACAGATCATTTGAAATAATCACAGGATAAGCTTTCGCATATCGTCCTTTGTTTGCGTTCATAGATAAAAATTAATATTTCTGTAACAAGATACGATAAAACCGTACTATAATAATAGTAGGACTTTAAATTTGCTTATTATGCAGAAATTAACGGAAACGGAGGGACAAATTATGAAAAAGAGAATAACTGCAGTTCTGATGTCTGCGGCTTTGCTGATGTCTGCGGGCTGCGCTGCGCAGACTGTTCAAAATCAAGGCTCAGTTCCGGACAGCGGCGCACAGGAAAAAACTCAGTCAACTGCGCAGAAGGAAACAAGCGCTTTTGAGCAGCCGGCTCCTGCTCCGGAGGTGCCGGAAGAAACTGTAACGGGTACAGTCATGGGTGAGGAAGCTTTTCTGGCTGCGGATGAGTGGGAGCTGCCGATGGGATCTGCTTATGTGAGGTCAAAGGACGGCGACATCAATAAGAACTTTGTGAAGAGCTTTGTGCCTTTCAATCAACAGAATAACGCCGCCCGTGCTGAAAGGGATTATTTTAATAAGTATGACGGAACGGCAAGCTATGATAGTCTGATATACAGCTATTATCTGGCAATAGGAGCGGCAAAGCCTGATATGCGCAAGATAAGCGCCCATGAATTGGCTGAGATATTGTCGTCATTTGAATTTAGCGATGATATTATGGAGAGTATTGCCGATGATGATTTCGAATGGGACAAGGATGGTTTCAGCGACAGCGCAGCCGACAGCGAGCGTTCCCGAAAGGTATATGATGCAGTGCAGAAAATACAGTATTTTCCTGACGGTATCTTTACCGGATCATACATGAATTCAATAGTCCCGCAATATTTGGTGCCTACATATTATTACTGGCCGGAAAGCAGCGAACTGAGCGAAAGACGAACTGCTTTACGTCTTAATCTCAGCACTATGGAGCTGTCACGGTACAGCTATGACGAATACGGCGATCTGGAGTCTTCCGAGTGTCTTTACAGCTATCCTTATGAGCTTGAAAAGGCAGCCCGTGAAAAATACGGTTTCTCAGACAAGCGCGAGTCGGCAAGACTGAATAATCCATACATGAAAGCCGTTTTCAAAGATCCTGCTCTGCCGCAGCCGGACAAAAAGCTTGTCGGAAAAGAGGTCGTATATTCCGGCAGTTCAGAAAAGAGTGTAAAGTACAGATATAATTATTGTATGTATCTGGATGAAAAGGCGCAGTCTTTAGGATTCGGTGACGGACAGTTTGAATATCAGTATAATCTTGCTTTGGGCAAGGCGTACCCGAATATGCGCAAGATCACTCTTGACGAGACAGTTAAGCTGTTTGATGATATAAAGATATACAAGGACGTTGATTACAGCGATATTTCGGTATGTGAGAAGACAACTAATGATGTGAT
>CADBPE010000056.1 GCA_902796475.1 uncultured Ruminococcus sp. | reverse complement strand
GGGCGTCCCCTCTCAAAAAACAGTCCACCGGACTGTTTTTTGATTCACCCCTTGCGCCGGCAAGCTGCCGGTCCCGATTTAGTTTTTGAAAGATGTTATCTATCTGAATGAAAAACGTTTCCAAAACTAACACGGGAGCGCAGGCTCTGCGCCAAGCCTTTGAAAAGCCTTGAGCGAAACTTTTGTGTTGTGGTTTTTGGCTTGATATTTTTGGGCGCGGATAATTACGTTTCCGCTTGTTTATCTGTGAACGCGAAACGAGTCGGGAACAAACAAGCAGGCTTCAGGCGGGTCATTTTACGGAAACAACCGCCTGAAGCCATAATTTTTCTGATATCTTTTTCTGTTATCAGTTTCTCGGAGCGTTATTGTTCAGCGCAGACTGTGCTCTTGCTCTCAGATCATTCTGGGCGTTCACCGTCTGGTTCAGCATAGGATTGCTTGCAAAGCCGGTGCCGATGCTGCTGCCCTGTACAGGCACTGCCTGCTGCGGCATTGCCGGTCTGGACATTGCGGGTATGCCTCTTCCCGTAGCGGGAGCTGTGCCGTCTGCGTTCTGCTTAGGAGTGTTGTTTACGTTGCTGTCTATAACAAGCTCCTTCAGCGCCGTTGCAAGTCCTGCCATAGACTGTATCTCGGAAGGAATGATTATCTTTGTTGCTCTGCCGTCTGCGACCTGTGCAAATGTTTCAAGGCTCTTCAGAGCGATAACTCTGTCTGAAGGCGCTGCTTCGTTCAACATTCTCAAAGAGTCTGCAAATGCGGTCTGTACTGCGATGATAGCCTCAGCTTCACCCTGTGCTTCACGGATCTTTGTTTCCTTGATAGCTTCGGCGCGGAGGATAGCTGCCTCTTTATGACCCTCGGCTACAAGTATCTGACTGGTCTTTTCACCTTCTGCGTCAAGGATCCTTGCACGTCTTTCACGCTCTGCCTTCATCTGCTTCTCCATGGCGATCTGGATCTCACGGGGCGGAAGAATGTTTTTCAGCTCAACACGCTTTACTTTGATACCCCATGCATCGGTAGCTTCGTCAAGTATCTCTCTGATCCTCTCATTGATCTTGTCACGGGAGGTAAGTGTGTTGTCAAGCTCAAGCTCGCCGATGATGTTTCTGAGTGTGGTAGCGCAAAGTGTCTCGATAGCCATGATAGGACGCTCAACGCCGTATGCGTAAAGCTTGGAATCGGTGATCTGATAGTAAACAACGGTGTCGATCTGCATTGAAACGTTATCTCTTGTGATAACCGACTGAGGCTCGAAGTCAACGACCTGCTCCTTCAGTGATACCCTGCGGGCAATACGATCCATAAAGGGGACCTTCATGTGGATGCCGGTGTGCCATGTGGTGTAGTAAACGCCGAAACGCTCAATTACAAAAGCGTTCGCCTGAGGCACGATCTTGATGTTTGCGATGAGTATAAGAATAATTATCGCAAGTACGATGATAAAACCAATAAGAAACGGAGACATAATAAATTACCTCTTTTCATTTTTTAATGTTATGTTCCGCTGAACAGGCAGCGGATATCTTGCGGCTTAGTCAGTTATCAGCGGACTTTGCCGCAGTTACGGCTGTGGAACATGGCTCAACTATGAGCTTCACACCCTCTATCCTCAGAACGGAAATCTCCGAACCCACAGGCGGAATGGTCTTGTCCTCCGTGACAGCCGACCAGTCATTGTTCTCAACTCTTACCCTGAACAGACCGAGCTCTTTATCCATCACCTTAGTGACCTTCCCCACCTTGCCGATGTTCATATCAGCATTTGTAGCGGATTTTTTGAACCTGGTCATCCTCTTTGCCAGCGGGCGGGTCAGAGCGATAAGCACTATCGTCACCACGAAGAAGACTATCACCTGTATGGTCATATCAACTCCGCAAAGCTCAAGCACCAGGGCGACTAACGCACCTGCAGACGCCCATACGGAACACAGCTGCACAGGCGTGGACGCTTCCATAATAACACCCAGCACTATCACTACGCACCATATCCAAAGCATTGTTGTCATAGCTATCACCTCCTCATATGAAATTTTCCGGCAGGCTTTAATATGAACGAAAAATATCCGTTTCAGCCTGCTTTATGCGATGTGAATATCATTTATTTTTACCCTTTTTGCGTTTGCCCTTTGGCTCCTGCTTCCGGGTACCGGCGGCATTAAGCATACTGTCGTATTTTTCAAAGGAAATACCGTATTTCTTTTCGGCATCGGTAAGAGGCTTTTTTGATCTTGCTGCGCCTGCATCGCTTTTGTTTCTGGGATGAATAAGACACTTTTTCTCGAAGCCTATAAGGTCGGTGCGATGCGCCCGCACAAGAGCCTCATGCACCAGGTCATAGTTTTTCGGGTCCTTGTATTGTATAAGCGCCCTCTGCATAGCCTTTTCATGCGGGTCGTGAGCTACATAAACAGGCTGCATCGTTCTCGGGTCAACGCCTGTGTAATACATACACGTTGATATCGTGGACGGCGTGGGGTAGAAATCCTGCACCTGTTCCGGACTGCACCCTATATCACGCAGATACTCCGCAAGCGCAATGGCTTCTTTTATAGTAGAGCCGGGATGTGACGACATAAGATAAGGCACAAGGTACTGGGGCTTGCCCAATGATTTGTTTATCTGAGCATACTTTTTGCAGAAAGCGCGGTAAACGCTGTTTTCGGGCTTGCCCATTTTGGACAGCACCGCATCCGCAACGTGCTCAGGCGCGACCTTGAGCTGACCGCTTATATGATGCTCGCACATCTCCCGGAAAAAGGTATCGTCAGGATCCGCCATGATATAGTCAAAACGTATTCCGGAACGTATAAAGACCTTCTTTACTCCGGGAAGCTCACGCAGCTTTCTCAGAAGAGAAAGATAATCCGAATGATCTACCGTCAGGTTAGCGCAGGGCTTCGGGAAAAGGCACTGCTTGTTCGGACACACCCCATACTTCAGCTGCTTTTCACAGGATGTGTGCCGGAAGTTTGCCGTAGGACCGCCTACATCGTGTATATATCCCTTGAATTCAGGGTCTTTGATAAGCTCCCTTGCTTCGCTGATTATCGACTCATGGCTCCTTGTCTGTATTATCCTTCCCTGATGGAAGGTCAGAGCGCAGAAGCTGCATCCGCCAAAGCAGCCCCGGTTGCTTATAAGGCTGAATTTGACCTCCTTTATTGCGTCTATGCCGCCCGAATCCTCATAGCACGGATGATATGTCCGCATATATGGCAGCGCATAAATGCTGTCCATCTCCTGCTGCGTAAGCGGCTTTGACATCGGGTTTTGTATCACATAAACATCATCATAAGGTTCACAAAGCACCTTGCCCGAAAACGGGTCTGTATTGGTGTACTGGATATTGAAGCTTCTTGCATAGCTGAGCTTGTCTTCAAGCATCTCGGCGTAGGACGGCAGGACGATATGGTCATCGCTTATATTGTCAAGGCTTCTGGACTTATAGACAGTGCCATTGACAAATGTGATATCACTCACCGGAATGCCGCTGTTAAGAGCATCGGCTATTTCAACAACAGAGTGCTCGCCCATGCCGAAAGAAAGTATATCCGCCTGAGAATCCAGCAGAACGGAGCGCTTGAGCTTGTTGTCCCAGTAATCATAGTGAGCCATTCTCCGCAGGCTTGCCTCAATGCCCCCTATAATTATAGGCTTGGTCTTGTACGTCCGGCGGATAAGATTGCCGTAAACGACAGTTGCATGGTCGGGACGTTTGCCCATAACACCGCCCGGCGTGAAGAAATCCTTTGAGCGGCGCTTTTTTGATACGCTGTAATGGTTCACCATGGAATCCATATTGCCTGCGCTGACGAGAAAGCCGAGTCTGGGTTCACCGAAAACATCAATGCTTTTGTCATCCTTCCAGTCGGGCTGAGCTATTATGCCCACACGATACCCGGCAGCCTCAAGCACACGGCTTATTATAGCCGGACCGAATGAAGGATGGTCAACATAAGCGTCACCGATAACGTATGTGAAATCCACCCTGTCCCACCCTCGGCGGGTCATATCCGCACGGGTAACGGGCAAGAAATCCTTCATAGCATATCTCCCTTCCTTCAGAGCAGGGCTTCTGCCCATTCGTCCGGACGAAAGCCCGTTAATACTCTGTCGTCAGTTATTATAAGCGGTCTTTTCACAAGCATACCGTCAGAGGCAAGCAGTTTAAGCTGTTCCTCCTCGCTCATAGACGGCAGCCTGTCCTTTAGTGACATTTCCTTATACAGCATACCGCTGGTGTTGAAAAATTTTTTCAGCGGCAGACCGCTTTTTTCATGCCAGAGCTTCAATTCATCGTATGTCGGGTTCTGTTCTTTTATATTCCTGTCGGTGTAATCTATTTTGTTTTCATCGAGCCAGGATTTTGCCCTTTTGCACATAGTGCATTTCGGGTACTGAATAAAAAGCATTTCTGTCACCTCGTTTTTTGCTGTGTCAGACACAAAATTACCTGTACACGCTTTATATTATAGCATATACAGGTAAGATTTAAAATATAAAAATATTGATTTTTTTTTTAAATTTATCGGATCAGGTCATATTTTCGTTTAATACGCTCTAATTTTGTCAGGATCGGCACCGCGCCAACGGAAAGAAATATCGCAGTAGCTATGGCATGCACCGAATCTATCGGCAGACCAAGAGCGTATACGGATAACAGGGCTTCCGCATTTACTGGTGTGCCTGACATTATAAGCGTTGACGGGTTCATTATGCCGCCGTAGATCACCAGAGCAAAAGCAAAGCCGCACAATGCAAATGTCAGACGGTTTGCGGGAATAAGACGGCCGTGGAAAACGATCCCAGAAATATAGCCGATAAGTCCCATTGCGAACATCTGCCAGGGAGTCCATATTCCCTGCCCAAAAAATATATTCGACGCAAGCATGGAGACCGAGCCTACCATAAATCCGGATTCCCCGCCGAGAGCCGCGCCGGCAATAATTACAACTGCCGTAACAGGCTTGAACTCCGGTACCATGTAAAAAACCGCTCTGCCGGCAACGGTAAGGGCGCATATAAAAGCGATGAGAACAAGCTCACGGGCGCGGATACTGCGTTTTTCAAACATAATGTAAAACGGCGCAATACTCTCCAGCATGACAAGCAGCGAAATGAACAGGTATTTTGTGTCATCAAGATAATACACGCCGAAAAGCACCGTAAGCGGCGCCAGAGCGAACATACAGACTGCCGATATGATCCGGCTTTTAACGCTTGTTCTGACCGGAGCTATCGACACGCCCTTTGCACTGCCAAGGGTAACGAGAAAGCCTGCCGCCGATATGAAAAGTACGGAAAATTCTGCGGGCTTTGAGCCGGACAGCATGGGAATGTCAATAACGTCCGCTGTCAGAAGCAGTGAAAATATAAAAACGGCAAGCATCACGAGCGATAATGCCGACCTTGCCGGCGATGATCTGACCGGCGGCTTCGGCGGCGGCAAGACAGTCATGCTTTTATCGTTTTCCTTTGGAGAGCGGCGGGAAATCAAGTCGTTATAGAAGCCGTCGTCACGGTTTTCGGCGCCTATTGACGCAAGAAGCTGAGGTACCGTAACGGCGCCCTCAACAATGCCCTTTGACATACGGGAAACCGCCGTCGTGTATATACCGTTCTGTGAAAAGAAGCTGCGCGGCGTATCAACGCTGACAATAGCGCCGTCAAACAGGAATGCGCATCTGTCCGCGCACGATGCGCAGAATTCTATATCGTGACTTACGGCAATGACGGTAACGCCCTTTTCGGTAAGGGAACGGAACAGTTCCGCAAGACGGCGCTTGTAAAAGCAGTCAAGCCCTTTTGTAGGCTCGTCAAGCAGGATGATCTCAGGCTCGGTGATAAGAAGCTTTGCAAGGGCGGCTTTTTGCTGCTCGCCGCCGGAGAGATCAAAAGGGTGAGCGTCAAGCAGACCGCTCAGCTCACATATATCAACAGCTTCACTCACGCGCCTGCATTGTTCGGCTTCACTCAGACCGGCTGCCGCATCAAAAAGTTCCTCCCTGACAGTAGAATGAACAAAAAGCGACTGCGGCTCCTGCGGAAGGATAACGGTTTTGTATTTCACGGGGTCAAGGACTTTGATATGCCTGCCGTTTATGCTGATCCTGCCCCTTTCCGGCCGCTTTTCGCCGCATAGGACAGATAACAGGGTAGTCTTTCCGGCGCCGTTGCCGCCAAGGATCGTCAGCAGTTCTCCCCTGTTTATGTCAAGGCTGAGGCTTTTCAGAATATCGGGAGCGTTCCTTTCGTACCTGTACCACAGCTCACGCAGACATATAAACGGCTTTTGCGGCTGCTTTTTTTCCTCCTCAGGAACAGGAGCAAGAGCGCGTTTCTGAGCAAGCAAGCCAAGCCAGCTTTTGCCCTGTGCACATGACAGCGGCGTTCGGAATGACACTTCTCCGCCTTCGGCATACTCATATATACGGGCAGGCGCCGGCATTGAAAGAAAAACCGGATCTCCGGCAGCATATAAGATCCCGGGCGCTTCCTGAGGCTTGCTGTCGGAAATGATCCTGCCGCCGGAAAGCACTATGAGCCTGCCGCTGACCGGCAGTATCGTGTCCAGACTGTGCTCGCTTATTATCACAGTGGTGGATAGCTCGGTGTTTATGCGTCTGAGCAGAGCGGTAAATTCGCCTGCCGCTATCGGGTCAAGCTGGGCGGTGGGTTCATCAAGAATCAGGACCTTAGGCTGCATCACCATCACGGAAGCAAGTGCGAGTATCTGCCGCTGACCTCCGGAAAGTTCCCCGACCGAACAGCTAAACCATTTTTCCATGCCGAAAAATGCCGCCATTTCCGCAACGCGCCTGCGTATCATTCCCTGCTCCATTTTAAGGCCTTCAAGTCCGAACGCCAGTTCGTGCCATACCTTATCGGTAACGCACTGATGCTCCGGAGACTGGAAAACAAAACCGATCTCCGAGGTCTGCGCTGCGGCATCGGCTTCTTCAAGAGGCTTTCCGCAAAAGAATATCTCACCTGTGCGCTCGCCCGCCGGCTGTAAGCATGTCTTTAGCTGACGCAGAAGAGTGCTTTTGCCGCAGCCTGAAAGTCCGCAGATCGTTACAAATTCGCCCTGAGCAATACTAAAGGAAATATCGGAAAGAGCCTGTTTTTCCGCATCAGGATAACGGAAGCTCAGATCTTTTACGGAATAGCAGTCCATTTGCGTCCCTCCTTCAGGTCAATAATAAGCGGAAAGCTGCACAGCAGCGAAAAAGCAATATATGCAAGTATCTCTGCAAAGCCTGTCCCTATATGCGAGACCGCCGGAAAATAATAAAATTCTCCCGCTCCGTTTATGCAGCCGAATATCACCGCCGCCGAAAGCAGAAGCGTGAATATCAATAAAAATACGTCGCGGCTCTCGAACCGGAACAGAGTAAACGATGTTCTCCCGCCAAGACCGTAGCCCCGGCTCTTCATCGAATCGGCAGTTATCAGAGAGTGCTCCATCGACCAACCGATGACGGAA
The DNA here is from genome assembly GCA_902796475.1 of uncultured Ruminococcus sp. GTDB lineage: Bacteria > Bacillota > Clostridia > Oscillospirales > Acutalibacteraceae > UBA1213. The sequence goes on along the minus strand of CADBPE010000056.1, from coordinate 12,274 downwards.
GAAAGTATCCTCACAAAATTTGCCGTTCTGCGTATAATATTGCCCTGGCTGATATCCCTGCCAAGGCAGCGCTGAGCCGAGCGCACACGCCTGAACTGCGCAGTCAGCTGCGGGATAAAGCGGATTATCATTGAAAGCAGCAGACCAAGCTTAGGCACTGCTCTGCCGAAAAGATATATTATCCTGTCGGACGTCATAGTAAAGCGCAGACACACACACCACAGCATGACCGAAGAAAACATACAGCCCGACACAAGACCGTAGATCACCGATTCCAGTGTAAACGGGTTGCCGTCGGGCAAATAAAACAGAATGGTCATTCCCGCATGGTTGAACAGCGGATTAATAATGCACACCAGAGCCGACGCCGGAAGTATGAGCCTGAAAAAGCTGCTGCGTGAAGACCTGCCGCCGACATACATACCGTAGACCACAGAACATACAAACGAGGTCAGCAGCATTACCGGATGCGGCACCATCATGGTAAAGAGCATGACTGCCATAAAAAAGCTGAACTGTATCACGGGATGCACTCCCGTAAAGGCTCTGCTGCGCATATCATCCCTCCCGTATGTCTGAAATATCATTGCCAAGACTGCATGTATAGTGCCATTCGATAACATCGCCGCTGTGCGCCGGATAATCCGAGCAGCCTACTGACGGTTTTATGCCGTTGACGGTGTACACCCATCCGGAACCGCTGCCGCAGTCAAATTCGTAAAGATTATATATCCCTTCAATATAAGCCGTATTATATACCGGCGTCATAGTAAATTCAAAGGGAATGCGCATCTCCATGCACAGGCGCTTGGTCAGGTCAAAAACGCTGTCGCCCTCGCGCACATCAATTTTCGTACCGGCAAGAATAACGCCGTCAGAAGGTACAATAGCCCGCTTGTTCTTTTTAAGATCGGACATATTGTCAAGAAGAGTGACGCAGTTTATCGAGATAGTACAGTATTCCTCAGCATCCTGCTCAGATACAGGCTCTGCTGACGGCTCCGGAGAAGCTTCCGGTAGTTTGCTCTCTGTTACGGACACGGAAGACGATACCTCCGCTTCAATTACAGAGTCCTGCAAGTCTGAGTTCTGCTCTGATACTGCTGCGCTTTCAATGCTTTCGGAAGATTCGTCCGGCAAGCTTTGTACGAACGAATCTTCCGAAGACTGCTCACTCTGAGCAACGCTTTGTTCACTGACATTTTCTGCCGGGATACTCTCATGATTTCGGGAAGGCTCGTCCGGCTTTTGAGAAAGAGGAATATCCGGCTGCGCTGCTGCGGCTTCTGAAATATCCGCCCTGCTCTCGTTGACTGTCAGGCTTAAAGAAACGCTGTTCTGTACGTCGCCCTTGCTATTCCTTGACGGGCTGCCCGTAAAGAAGAATGCCGCCGCAAGTGCCGCCGCTATAACAGCGGCAATGACGATGGTTTTGATATGCGTTTTATGTTCTGACTGCATTGACATCCTCCTTTCCGTTCAGGCTGCGGGGCGTTTCATTAATTTTCCGGTTCGATGCGCTTTTTGAATATTGTCACAACTGTCAGAGATGCAAGCACAACAACTGCAAGCGCAGCAGCTGCTGACGTTTCGCCTGTCGGTACGGGCTTTTCGTCCGGAACGGGCGCCGGAGCGTCTGCGCTGCTTTCGGGATCAGGTTCGTTTTTGTATGCTTTTATCTCGGCGTCTGTCATGTCAAAAACAGGGGTAAGGCTGTTTTCGTATCTGTAAAGAGCCGCTGCTGCAAGGTATGCCTGATATGACGAAATATAATTGCTCTCTCCGGGAGCAGTGTGAGAAAATCCGTTATCACTGCCGTTGTAGAAGCGCATAAGAGCATCATATACTGTGGTGCCGTTTTTCACAAAATCAGACCTGATATCTATATTCACAGCGCAGAGAGCCGTGAGTACCTGAGCGCAGCTTTCGCAGTCCTCACTGCCGTAGGAAACAAATCCGGCATTTTCGGTCTGGTTATTTCTGAGGAAGCCGACAGCCCTGTCTGTGGCGGCGGAAACATCCTCTCTGCTGCCTGTATACGGTGCAAGCGCCTGGAGCGCCATTGCGGTCATATCGGCGTCGGAGCCGTCATCTGTACCTGACCATGTGTCGATGGTCCAGCCGCCGTCATCTTCCTGAGCATCAAGTATTGCGGAGATCAGATCTGCTTTTATGTCTTCATTTCCATAGCCGTGAGTGTCAAGGGCAATAAGGGCATACACAGCGCCGTTCACACCCTGCTGAGTAACATATTCGATATCAGAAAGCGGAGAGGTAAGGTCATAGCCGTAAAAGTCGGTCGGGTCGGCGCCTATGGCTGTAAGAGCAGTCACAACTCCGGAATTGACTGTTGAACGGGTATTGCTGAGGGTCGCAGAACCGACTTCTTCAAGCTTTGCCCTGACACTTTCGATATAGCCTGTCCGCAGCTGCTCATCTGCAAGGCCAAGACGGGCAAGCACGATAACATCCCATTCATTGCCGAAAACAGGCGCTCCGGTGAAATAGCGCAGAGCATTATCTCTCAGTTCCGAAAGACTGAGCTTCGGTTCATCCGGCTGGATCATGCTTATCTTTTCTTCAGCATCGGCAAGAATATCATAATTTGTGACCTTCTGCTTCTGCTCTTCTGTAAGGGAATCATAGAATTCTCTGGCAGCTTCAATGCGTGTCCGGCTCTGCACGTCAACCGTACCTATGGCTTCGATAAGGCTCTCCGCCTCCTGCACCATAGGGTCAATTTCAGACACAGTATTTATGTGAAACTGATATATGCTCTCTTCGGCGTTGTTGTAATTGCTCTGCATCCATGACGGTGACGCCACTCCGATAATTATAACATCGCCATCGTCCACCTGAATATCCGTATCAAATTTGAGATCGGTACCGTTTTCGGCCGGTGTGTAAGTGTTCTTGTACACCTTTGCGCGGTATGCGCGGTTGAGGACCTGCGGTCTTACAGTGATGCTGTCCACGCCTTCGGGAAGCTCAAGAGTATATTCCTTGTTATCGCCGCTGAATCCGGGAGTAAGCTCACCTGCGCTGAAAACAACGTTTCTGAGAGATGTGTCAGCGCCCGACCAGTCGTAATCGAGATCGGCGCCCCATGCGCAGCTGTATGAAAAGCGCAGTTCGTCACCGCTTTCCAGCTTGCCTGAGCTTACCGTGTATGCGTAAATGCCTTCGTCCATAATCCAGTCGTCAAGACTGGTCATCCAGCAGCCCATTGCGCCTCCGTCCTCTGCGGAAAGCCCGTTTATCTCGGTTATGTAGCTGTTTTCTGCGCCTGTCTGGGTATAGCCGTGAACGCTGAGTGCCTGAGTAAAAGCGCTTACGGCTGTGGAATCATCATCGATGCTCACCCATTCATCCAAAAGAGTGCCTGTCCAGTCGGCACCGCTTTCGGCAGTAAGGGTATTGTTTTCAACAACGATCCTGATCTTCTTTTCCTGCTGCTCATTTGCAAGAGCCGTAAGGCTGCACATTGACGCCGATACGGCGCACACCATAAACAATGACAGCAGTTTTCCAGTAGTTTTCATGTTTTTTCCTCCTCATTTTTGCAGGCTTCGGCAGCCGGTCTGTTCTGATCCTTGTACATACGCCGCCTTGCCCTTGATCTTTCACGCTTGAGCCTGCTTTTTTCTTTGGAGGATATTTCGGGCGGAGCCTTCAGACCTGCAGCTTCAAGTGCTCTCGGCCAGGGACCAAGCTTCTGCTTGATAAAGCACACCTGCTGAGGTGTGAAATCGCTGCGTTTGGGCATAGTACCCAGAAGCTCATATTTTTTAACAAGCATATCAAGCGCAAGTCTGCGTTTTTCGTCCTTATCCATTGGAACCTCCACAAAAAAAGTGCTCTTCCTTATCTTAAGACAGGAAAAGCACAACCGATTGAGCTATGATATTACCCGCAGCAAGAACGCCTCCTGTATCACGGAAGTGAGCCAACAAACTGCCGCCCTTTTTCGGCGGAGTTTTTGCAGGGTAACAAAACCAAGTCTGTGTCATACTGACACAGACCCTGCTGCATTATCGGCTGCACTTCTTCTCGTCCAAGACTGCGCCGGCAAGCTGCGCTGAATAAGCGGGAGCTTTCCGAGATCCGCAGGGAGTATTCCGGCTTACCGGCGCACAGTAATGATAATAATATGCGCCAGATCACGGTAATGACGGTTGCTCCGGATTCCCACCGGATTCCCTGATGCCTGCGGATCGATTTACTATAAAAATATATCAGAAAAAGAGTTATATGTCAAGACAGCTGCAAAGTCTTATCGCGGACAGTGCAGTTTGGGGCTGTTTTTCTGATAACGCGGATACCTAAAACAATGCTTGGATTATCAGCATTGCAGTAACGCCAGGTATGCCCAGAAGCGCAGACGCCGAAAGCGACAGCCTGCTTACCGGCAGACCCACACCCGTAAACGGTGCGGCGATATTTATTATGACCAGCGCTGCTATGCCGGGAAGCAGGCTCATTATGGTACCCCTCAAAGGGCGCCTGTCCTTTGATATGAGCCTGAGAATAAATGTCGCAAGCAGGCAGGCGGCTATTATTATCCAGAAGATCTGCTCTGTCATTATCCGTCCTCCGTCTGTTTTTGTTAAGGTATATGCGCAGACGGCAGGACATATTCAAAGTAATTATTCCTCCACTGACTTATCGGATATCTTGTAGCAGAGGATCATCAGACTGTCGTTCAAATGGACATTTTCAACCACAATATCGCTGAAACGCATAGCAAGGTCGTAGTGACTGAAATTCCAGTAATTCCTTATCCCGAGAGCATATAGCCTGTCGGCAAGCTGAGGCGCAGCGGCTTTGGGAACACACAGGATAGCTGCGTCTATCTTGTTTTCGGTGCAGAATTCCTCAAGCCTGACGGTATCATATACCGTGATGTCCCTGATGCTTCCGCCGATCTTCTGGGGATCGTTATCGAAGATCCCGATAAGATTGAAGCCGCGTGTCTCAAATGACATGTGGATAGCCACAGCCTTTCCCAGATTTCCGGCGCCTATCAGAATTGTATTGTAGCTGTTGTTCAGCCCGAGAATAGAGCCTATCTCATTGTATAAGCTCTCAACAGCATAGCCGTAGCCCTGCTGACCGAACCCGCCGAAGCAGTTAAGATCCTGACGTATCTGCGATGCCGTAACTCCCATTCTCTCCGAAAGCTCTCTTGAAGAGATGCGTTTTACGCCGTTTTCCAGAAGATCGCCAAGAAAGCGGTAATACCTCGGAAGTCTGTTTATCACGGGAGAGGCGATATTTTTGTTTTTGGGCATTGCTTTTCACCTGCCTGATCAGAATGAAGCTCAAAATCTATCGTTCCGGTGGGGACACTTGCGCTTATCACCTTGATAACTACGCTGTCACCAACAGAGTAGCTCTTCCCTGTCCTGCGGTCGGTAGTAGACGCCGTGCCGTCAAATTCAAAAAAGGCATGCTCGTCATCAACAAGACTTACAAAGCCTTCTATACCCGTTTCAAGAGCAACGAAAAGTCCCTTGCTCGTCACGCCGGAAACTATGCCCGGATGTATCTCTCCTATATGAGAGGTCATATATTCGGCAGCATAGCACTTTTCGGCATCACGCTCCGCCCGCATCGCCCTCAGTTCACGGTCGGACGATATTTTTGCAGACTCACGGGCAAATTCGGAGTAGCGCTCCTGTATCCTGTCGATGGGCACACCGCTCACAAGATCGGTAAGGATACGATGTATCGACGTATCGGGGTAACGTCTTATAGGCGATGTAAAGTGACAGTAATCCTCAAGCGAAAGACCGAAATGTCCCAAAGGCTCCGGAGAATATCTTGCCTTTGCCATAGTCCTGAGAACCTGAGTTGAAATAAGGCGCGCATATTTTGTGCCCTTTGCCTTTTCGATAAGCTCGCTCAGGTCGGTCTGATGAACGCCCTGCTTCAGACGGCGTGTCTGGAAACCGCAGGCAGCGGCAAGCTCGGCAAGTGAATCCAGTCTATCAGCTTCGGGCGCTTCGTGAACTCTGTATACAAACGGGATAAGCGCACTCTTTGCATAAAGAGCCGCCGCCCGGTTAGCCATTATCATAAACTGTTCGATAAGCTCCTCGGCTTCACCGCGCTCACGCTCGGCTACGCCTACGCATACGCCTCGTTCATCAAGCACAAACCGCAGTTCAGACGTTTCGATCTCCAGCTCTCCCCTTTGCTTTGCTTTTGCTTTAAGGATAACGGCAAGCTCCTGACCGTCCCTGATAGTCTGGAGAACAGGCGCATACTTTTCAAGAGTTTCCTCGTCCGCAGTGCCGTCAATAATGGTATTGACCTCCGAATACACACCGCGTACCCTGGAATTTATCACGCTTTTTTCAAATCTGTAATCCACAAGTTCGGCTTTGCTGTCAAGTGTCATAATAGCCGAGAAGGTCAGCTTGTTTACACCGGCATTAAGAGAGCAGCAGCCGTTTGATATCTCTACCGGCAGCATCGGTATGACCCTGTCGGCAAAGTAAACGGAGGTTCCCCTGTCCATTGCCGCCTCGTCAAGCATACTGCCTTTTGTCACATAATGCGAAACATCAGCGATATGGACGCCCAGTTCCCAGCCGGCAGATGTCTTTTTAACGGATATGGCGTCGTCCAGATCCTTTGCGTCGGCACCGTCAATAGTAAAGATGGCTTCGTCACGGAGATCAAGCCTTTTAGCGATCTCTTCATCGGTAATTGGTTCGGCGGCTCTGCGCGCTGCCTCGTGCTTAACGGGAACGGAAAACTTCACAGGTATCCCGGCGCCGTCAATGATAGCGTCGGCGCATATTTTAGCGCTGTCGGCACGTCCGTAAATGTGTATGACCCTTGCCTCGATCCTTTTCTCAACAGGATCGTAGATAACCGCAGCCTTTACCTTATCTCCGTTCTTGCTTTTCAGCTCACCGCCCGGCACTATGCGCAGATGATATGCAAATCCGTTGTCAGGCATGATATAGGCTTGTCCCTTTCTGCCCTTTTCACGCTCAATAACTCCTGTGATAATGCGGGTTCCCTTCTCAATGATCTTGTCGATCTCGGCAGAGGGTCCTTTGTCGCTGTCCATCACGTTCTTAAGCATTACAAGATCGCCCGGCATCGCGCCCTTTGAAGCATTGAAGTGAACGAAAATATCGCTCATTCCTTCTTTTTCTGGCTGTGCAAACAGAAACGAACGGTTCACACGCACAACGGTAGCCTTTAAATATCCGGCAGTTTCCGGCAGAGCTATCCATTTGCGCCTTATCAATACAAGTTCGCCCTTTGAATCCAGGTACGAAACTGCATTGTTGAAGCGTTCGGGTTCCAGTCCTGAAAGCAGCATTATTTGTGTTCTCTCCGCAGGCTCGCTTTGCTGCCTGAGAAGCTCTAATATCAGTTCATTATCTTCGTATCTCATTTTTCCTTCCTTTTGTTGTCGTCTTATGTGTTTGGAGCGTACATATCACTCAGTCATGAAAAGAATACCTATTGTACCCGGACCGCAGTGTGATGAGATAGTGCAGCTTGCGCGGGTGACGTAGATGTTCTTGAAGAAGCCTCGGCTTTCTACCTCTGATTTTACGATATCCACATATTTTTGTTCTATTCCGGCATGGGTAACAAAAATTTTGTCGTCACGGATATTGTCAAATCCGGAAAGCTGATCGTCAACATACTTTGCAAGCACCTTTTCCAGCTTGCCGCGGTACTTTTTGCCCACCGTCATGGAGCCGTCTTTATTGATGACCTGAATGCTCGGCTTTATCTGCAGAAGGTTCGCGCCAAGCATGGCGAGAGTAGAGCAGCGGCCGCCTGCCCGCAGATAATCAAGCTTGTCTATCACAAAGCTCGAATGTACCTTCGGCGCCATCTCCCTGAGCTTTTCGGATATCTCACGCGCCTCCATGCCCTTTTTTATCATTCTTGCAGCCTCGATCACAAGATGTCCCTGACCGGAGGAAAGATTGCAGGAATCGACAGGATAAACGTGGCCAAGCACTGATGCAGCCGTCACGCAGTTCTGGTATGACGAGGAAAGCGCCGAGCCAAGATTGATATGGATAATATCATACCCCTGCTCGACCAAAGGCTTAAAGCGGTCAATATACTCCTGAGTGTTTATGGCAGAAGTCTTTGGCAGCTTGCCGGTAGCGCGGAAATTCGCATATATCTCATCAGGGGTAATGTTTACGCCATCGTCATAGCTTTTTTCTCCAAGGATAATATGCATCGGGAACAGCTGAGTTCCCGTTATCTTCAGCAGATCTTCGGAAAGATCCAGAGTGCTGTCTGAGCTTAAAATAATTTTCGGCATGGTTGTGCGCTCCTAACATAAATAAATTTTATCTTAATAGAATTCTGTTTCAGCTTTTTTTGCGGCGCTTCTGCTGACGGACATCGCTGCCGACAAATTCAACTCTGTCCAGAGAACCGATGATCCGTGAAATAATGCGGGAATCGTACTTTTCCTGCAGCTCGGCAACGGACAGATTTGTGCTGATTATTATCGGCTTTGATACGATGATCCTTGTATTTATGATATTATATATAGTTGAAACCGTGAATCGGGTGGAAAACTCGGTGCCAAGATCATCAATTATCAGCAGGTCGCATTCAGAGATAAGCTGTTCTGTCGTTCCCGATTCGGAGCTGCGGTCATAATCAAAGTTTTCTTTGCTGAGCTTGCTGAGCAGCGCAGGCGCTGATGCGTAAATTACGCCAAATCCGGAATCTATAAGCTCGCTGGCAATGGCAAGTGAAAGATGTGTCTTTCCCAGCCCCGGAGCGCCCTGAAACAGCAGGCTTTTGGATTGCAGAGAAAAGGTTTTTGCATATCTTCGGCAGTACGCAAGCACCCTCGTCATCATTTCATTCGGGCTGACATTGCTGCCCGGCATCGGATCAGTTTCATAATAGTCAAGAGAGAATGTGTCAAACGAAGAAAGCGACAGCGGAGATATACTGTTTAGCTTGTTGTATGATATCTGGCGGAGAAGGCTCTTCATGCATGAGCACATTTTCCCGTCAACATTGCCGTAATCACGGCACTTGCTGCACTTGTGCCACAGTTCAAGATAGTTTTCACTAAAATTATAGCTCTTTATTATATTTCCAAGCTCTTTTTGCAGGGCAAGATTCTGATTTTTAAGCTTTTCAAGCTTTTCGCGGCGGTCGGCGCCTGAAAATATAGCTCTTGCGGCGGCCACTGAGGTTTTGGCTATCATGCGCTCTATCTCCTCGGCTCTTGGCGAACGCGCAAAAAGTATGCTTCTGCGCTTTTCAAGATCAAGCTCTGATTTAAGACGTCTTTTTTCAAGCTCCTTTTCGGCAGCTTCAAACACCTCCGGTGAATAGCTCATTGATCATCCCACTCCTCATCAAATATGCTTGTGCTTTCGTATTCGGCAATATCATAGGTAGGCTTGTAACCCTTTTCGGCTTTTTTCTTCTTATGTCCGGCGCTTTCGGTCTTCTTCATTTTTTCAAGCTGCCCAAGGTCCCTGATGCCTGCATCGTGCCAGCGTCCAAGAATCGAATTTGTGTATTTCGGATAATATTTGCCTTTGGCATCCACACATGCTTCATAGGCTGCTCTTATGAGATCATCACTAAAATGCCACTGCTCTATCCACTGCGAAGCAAACATTATCTCGTTTTCCGTAGGAGAATGCGGCTCGGCACCTATGATCATCTGTATGCGCTTTGCCGCTGTACATCCTGATGTAAGTCTTTTTATCTTGCTTTCGGCTGCCTCAAGGGTAAATATTTCCTCGTCCGCCCATGAGATCGCCATCTTTTCGATATAGCGCATATTTGTCCTGCCGATACCGGAAGCATACTGCAGAAGCATAATAATTACCTCCACCGGCAGACCGTCATATTCGTGCATAAGAAGCAGGATCTGTTTTTCGTTATTGCTGGTGATCCTGCCGAATATCTCGTCTGCGGAACGCATAAGGTAGGCTATTGTCGGGTCGCTGTTCATACGTCCGGTAAGATATGCCTGATCCGGCTTTTCGGGTCTTGAAAGCGGGCGCTTTGCCTTCTTCTCGGCGGATGCAGTATTATCCGCAGCCGGAACATCCTCTGCCGGCGCATCTTTTTCCGTGTCGGCATCAAATGCAGCAGCAGCCTCGGTATTATCAGCGTTTTCAAAAGGTACCGGCGAAATATTCCCGCCGTTCATGACTATAATACCGGTCTGCACCCAGTATTGCATGCTGTCGCGCACATCGGCCTCGTGCATTGAGAGAGCCTTTGAAATATCCGCGATCTCAAACTTCTCACCCGCATGGCGCAGCATCCAGAGCATGACCTTGAGCTGAGCGGCGCCTGCAAGCTTTAAATGTTTGTCCACTATATCGGCAGGCACGGCAAAAACGCTGTTCCACGCTCCTAAATCAAAACGATAATCCATTTTTTCCTCCGTTGCTTTTCTTATTCCGTAACAATTATATCATAAAATATCAAAAATTAAAGACCTGTTTAATAAAAATGCCTGTTTTTGTAAAAAATCTTGCCGTGAACTCTTACAAAATGACGGCAGAATTTTCATAGCACAGACACAACTTTATGCTGCTGATTTTTTTGATCTTTTCATATCTCTCTGCCGCTTGCAAGTATCTGAGCCGCTTTCTTAAGCTTCTCCCTGTCATTGTCAAGACGGTCGCTCATCACCATCGCCAGCAGCTTGTTCAGGATTATCCCTATGCGTTTGCCGTCCTTCACGCCCAGCGCAATTATATCTCTGCCGTTGATATTCAGCATTTTCAGAGAGTATGCCGAGCCCTTTTCTATCTCTTCATAAAAAATTTTCCGCAGCCGCTCAATGTACTCAAGCTTTTCCTGCCTTTTGAACTCGCTCTGCGCCATAGCGTCAGCGTATTTCAGTTCAAGCAGCTTCGGGAACAGCTGCTCGCCCAGCTCGTTCAGAAAACGCCGGACGTACTTCGGCTCTGCAGGAGGTCTCTTGTCGTGCAGGCGTATCAGGCTGCATACAGTATCAATGGTCTGGTTGTCATATTTCAGACGCCGCAGTATTTTATAGGACATTTTTTCGCTCATCTCAGGATGTCCGTAAAAATGTCCCACGCCGTCATTGGAAAGCGAAAATGTTTCCGGCTTGCCAATGTCGTGAAAGAATGCCGCAAGCCTCATTGTTCTTTCCTCCGGCGAAAATGTGACAGTCTTTACCGTGTGCATCCAGATATCATAATTGTGATGCGGATTTTTCTGATCAAAGCCGATCAGCGGCTGTATCTCCGGAATGAAAACGGAAATGACGTCGTAAAAATTTTCAAGAACATACTCGACATTTCTGCCCATGAGCATCTTGTTGAACTCTGAGGATATTCTCTCAACGGAAATATTCGTGAGCAAATGAGCGTTTTTGTGGACAGATCCTGCTGTGCTGCCGTCAATTTCAAAGCCTAAAGCAGACGCAAAGCGCAGGGTCCGCATTATCCGCAGACCGTCCTCATTGTAGCGCTCGTCAGGGTCTCCGACACAGCGGATAATGCCGTTTTTTATGTCCTCCACTCCTCCGAAAAGGTCAACGATGCCCTCGCTGTCGTTGTATGCAAGAGCGTTTATCGTAAGGTCACGCCTGGCAAGGTCCTCATTTACAGAGGTGACAAAGCTCACCGATCTGGGATGACGGTTATCATCGTAAACTCCGTCTGAGCGGAAGGTGGTTATCTCGTAGTTTTCGTTTTTATATCTGACAGTCACGGTTCCGTGTTTCATGCCGTTTTCTATTATATTATCCATCTGCAGCGCTTCAAGCGTCTGTTCGGGAAGCGCCGAGGTGCATATATCCCAATCCGAGGGCGTCTTGCCCATTATGCTGTCACGTACACAGCCGCCAACCGCATAAGCGCTGTAACCGGCTTTTTCAAGTCTGCTTATAATATATTTTACATTTTCGGGGATCTCAATTTTTATATTCATAATTATCTTCCTTTAACAAAAAGCATCCTCAATGATAACATTGAAGATGCTGATCGTATCAATATATCTAAGAGTATATTTCTGCCGGACTATCAGGCTGCGCTTGATGTAACTGCCTTGGACTCCTCAGCTGAAGCCTGAGTTGACTCCTGCTTTGAAGCTTCTGTTGAAGCCTGAGCTGACTCCTGCTTTGAAGCCTCGGTTGAAGCCTGTGCTGACTCCTGCTTTGAAGCTTCTGCTGAAGCCTGTGCTGACTCCTGCTTTGAAGCCTCTGCTGAAGCCTGTGCTGACTCCTGCTTTGAAGCTTCTGTTGAAGCCTGTGCTG
>CADBPE010000055.1 GCA_902796475.1 uncultured Ruminococcus sp. | reverse complement strand
CCGTATTGAATTTGATGATAAGACCGAGAATGCCGGAGATCTTTGCTACGAGATAGCTATTCCCAAGGGCGCAACTCACTTCCGTATCAATAACGGAACCACCTCTACAAACAATAGCGTTGATTACAAGGATTACGGTTATTATTACACAGAAATTACCCCTATAAACACTGCCGACGGCGCTTATGTCAGCTATAAGAACTATAAGAACTATTGGCGTTTTAAGTGGGAGAATAACAAGCCCAACAGCACAAAACAGAACGCAAAGCTTGAAATGTGGAGAGACGATGAGATAACCAAAGGCGGCGATACTCTTTATGATACTGACGCAACTGCCTTTGAGGTATATTCCGACCACGATTTCATTTACTTCACCAAGCCCGCTGACTGGAACAGCGTTTACGCTTATTTCTACGGCGGCGGCGATCTGAGAGCTGATAACTGGCAGAGAGCCTGCTGGTCTATCTGGCCGGGCGTACTGCCATATAACGCCGAGCTTGCAAACAGCGCAGATCCCACTGCATCAAACGCAGGAACCAGCAACACCTTTAACAGCGGCATGAATGATGTGGTTCTGCTGCCCGGCTCGTACTTTACAAACAAGTACGGTGAGACGGTCTATCGCTTCAAGCGTCCGGTAGGTGACATACGCAACTATACCAAGGTCATCTTTACCAACTGTCTCAGAAATTCAGGAACAAAAGCGCGGAATCTTTACAGCAAAGAAACTGCCCCGATAACCTACTCGCTCGGCAGCGGTTACTATATATCGGGCAACAGTGTGGGGGATTGGTCGGTGCAGGAGAGCAACAGCACGATCCCTTACAGCTTCCGCAGCAGCGGCGGTACTACCGATTACATCTATGTGAAGAACACCACAGGCAACACCTGGGATGATATCCATGTGCAGTTCTACAACGGCAATACACGGATACTCCAGCAGGGTCAGGGCTATGTGATGAATTACAGCGGCAACGACAGCGGAGTTCAGTGGTTCAAGGTGCCTGTTCCGCAAAATGCTACCCATTTCTCGCTTACAAACGGCAGGGATAAGAACGGCAGCTACAACTATGAGAAGTACACAGGCAAATACCCGATACTCGAATACTGGGATACTTCGGCGCATGGTAATGCTGACCCGACCTCTGCAAGCTACACCACTAACGGCAGCATGGTCTATAAGATCAGCGACAGCTACTCCGGTTCAAGCTACACTCTCGCGCTTGATGCTCCAAGCGTAACACGAACCGAGGAAACAAATACGACATCTAACGCTCAGGTCAATGACGCCGATTACGTCACCCGCGGCGACAAGCTGAACATTCGTGACGATGCTAATAGCTGGACGCTTAATGGCACCAAGCCGGCTGTCCGCTTCTATGACGGCAACGGCACTATTATCGGAAAGACTGAAGGGTATCACGGCATTATGAGTAATGAGGATACTGCAAACAACAATAAGCACTGGTGGAGCCTTGACATTCCTGCCGGCGCAGCCTCGTTTACACTTAACGGCGGAACAACTCATTACACGATCTTTACAAAGGTAAACAATAATTCCGGCTACGCCGAGGACTTCACCACAGGCGGAATGTACTACAAAACTACCGGTACAAATACTGCTGTAATACTCTGGCCTACCTTCACACAGGGCACTGTCTACACAGGCGACAACGGCACCTACGACAGGCGCGGCGATTATCTGTACATGGTATGCGGCGAAAGCGCAAACTGGGGAGATATGTACGTCACCTTCTATTCTGATAAGGAAGGCAATGAGCAGATCAACGCAGAGCGTGTTAAGATGAAGTATACAGGTAAGCTTACACAGGCAGCAGCAGGCGCTATGGTAGAGGACGGCAAAACCACGAGCGTACCCGAGGCGGCAGGACACTGGTACAAGGCAGCGATCCCCTACGAAGCGAAGTCGTTCCGTGTGTTTAACTCAGCTAATGAAGCCACAAAATCTCTTGACAAGGCATACCCGATCTACACCAAGCGTACAAAGGTAGCGCTATACCGACAGAACTACACTCTGGGCGGAATGCAGTACCGCATTTCGGATAGTCCGACAAACGGCGCATATACTCTTGGTCTTGCCGAGCCGACACCTGCTTATGCAAACGGCATACCGATCTATCCGCAGTTTGAGGAGCATGAAGCGCCCGAATGGGCAGAGGGCAGCAGCGTGCCGAGCACAGTTACCGAGCCTATCGTAATAGATTCCTCAGTAACAGCCGCCTACAAGGCAGCGGGCGCAGTTCCCGCCCCCGCATCAGCTTCCAACGCCCCGTTGGATACTCCGGTGCTGTATCAGACTAATGCCGATAAAATAAGTTATCAGTGGGATGAAAGCGATGCTTATTGGTATATCAGATATGTAAATAGCAACGATTGGGGCAGTGTAAATGCATATTTCTGGAAAGATGGTGAAAATGCGGGCACCTTCCCAGGCTCAGCAATGATTGATACCGGATTAATGGAAGATAATCACAGAATATTTGCGATTTTGATGCCAAAGCACAATAGTAATCACTATTATTATGAAAAAGTAATTTTTAGTAATGGCAGTGATCAACAAATTAAAACAGCAGATATTGAATTGCCGAACAATCCAAATACTGATTTTACTGACCTTGGCTACGGTGCAATATATAATAATGGTTCTTGGTCATATGCCGAATATAACCCCACCGAGCCGGTTGCAGTTGCTGACAATAAGGTCAGAGTTGTTAATGCACTAAGTTGGAGTTCTATAACGGCAACATTCTACGGTAGTGATGACACACAAGTAGGAACCGCCCAAACAATGCAGCATGAAAGCGGCACAGGAAGCAGTGAGGTGCTGATCAGTGATACCATTCCTACAGGAGCGAAAAAAGTGAGCTTTAGTAATGGTACGGTATCCACTGAAAAATTAGAAGTTCCCTCAGATACATCATCTGAAAACTATCAGTACACGTTAAAGGTGATTCCTGCCTGTGCATATATTAACTATTTGACCATTTATGGATCTTCTGGCGATCTGCAGCACTTGAAAATACTATTGGGTAACGCTAATACTCATATGGATGATTTTGCGAATATGGATAACGGTGCACCTACCGGCTTGACAATTTCCAACCAAGGAGCTTATAAATACGAAATAGCGGAAAATGCGAATTATACTTACGCTATCATAGTTAATGATAATGGAAATAATTATTGGTGTACACATTTGGAAAACTTATCAAATAATGGAAGAGGTCAGGTATATAAACTTGACTCTATAAGTGAAAATAAGCATTACTCATCGGATCATTGGAACACGGGACCAAACGAAACTAAGATAGGAACGTCTTCAAAAGATACGAGCTTGTCTTATTCACCCAGTGGCTCAGGCTCTGGAGATACCTATTCTGCTGATCGGACAAAACTACCACAACAACTGATCCCACAATCTACTACCCACACCGTAACCTACCAGCCCGAAGACCGTTATGGTCTGATAAGCAGCAATCCAAACGGTGTGAACGACACAACTGATACCGGCAACTTCCTGAAAATTATAGACAACGCATCACTGCTTTCAGCTCCTAAGCTTCAGTTCTACAGCGATACTGCAGGCACACAGGCAATAGGCGAGGCTATAAGCCTGAATGATGCTAAGCTTGGCAGTACGGCAGTAAAGCAAACCTCCGGAGATTATAACTACCTAATTCGTCTGCCAAAGCTTGCAGGGTCTGTAAAGCTTCTCGACGGCAGTACGGGTATCAACGTCACAGGCACCGGCAGCCCGCTTATCACGCTTGATAATGACGGCGGCGCGGTTCTGACAGTCAGCAATGCAAATAGTGAAACGACTGTTGAAAAGACCTCCACTGTAAAGAAATCAACGTCCATAGGAAGTTTCGACCTTAAATCGGATTTCGACCACATTTACTTTACGGATTCCGAAAGCTGGTCAAATTCCTCCGACAGCGGTATGCTCTACGCATACTACTACGGCGGCAGCGAGGGCGAATATGCTGCATGGCCGGGTGTTCCCGCAGTGGGCAGCTATACCGATAACTCCGGTCGAAAGGTATACATCTTCCAGCCGCCTACGGAAACAGACACACGCGCAAGGACTTATTCCTATGTTATCTTCAACAACGGTTCAGCAAATAACAGAAAGATAACTCAGGCGATCAGCTACACTATGGGCATGAATTACACTCCGGACAGCACTTCGCCGCTTGTTGATTACGGCATAGTGACTGATGCCGCTGCCTACACTCCGTCAAATAAGGCGGCTGTATCGTATAACGGCACAGGCTCAGAAACTTCCAACAGCGAATCCGCAACCGTATCTCAAAATGTTAAGGACAGCTACATCTTCTTCGTGAACAACGGCACAAAAGACCTGACAACACCTGCAAATGAATACACATCAGGCCGTTACAAGCTTGACGAGGTGCATATCAGATTCTACGAAGGCAATACCATTAAAGGCAATAGCGAAGGCTACCGCATGGAGCAGATAATGGCTGACTATGAAGGCGATGATGTTTACCGCATAAAGGTACCGGATGGAGCAACACACTTCCAGATCACCAACGGTACAGGCAAGGGAGTGCTGAACAGCTCTATAAACAACTATCGCTATTCTGCGCTTACCGAGATAACCGAAAACGGCCTTTACAGGTTCGTCCGTAAGGCTGACAGTAAGCTTGGCAGCAGTGCAAACAACAGCTATGCAGAGGCTAACGGTCTGGAAGAAAGTAATATCTCGATCCAGACCATAAGCCAGCCACGCTATTATCTTGAACTGCTCAACGGCCGCGACAATGAAGAGGATGACGACAAACCGATCATCATTACCGGTCAGGGCGACCCGGTCTATCTTGCCACAGTGGAAACCGGCGATGACGGACTTATCAAGTGGATAACCCATCTGAAAGAAAAGACTAAGGAAAACGCCGCCTATGATAAGGATGATGATTCAACTTATGAAGCCGGCACAGTGGATGAGGAATATCTCGACCATGAAATCAATGATATCAGGAAAGAACAGGTACACACCGTAAGGGTGAAGAAATGGGGAACCTACTACTGGAAGGAGAAAACACCGCCTGCCGGTTACGAAGCCGACAAGGAAGAGTGGGATACCTTCAGAATAGGAGCAGCGGAAGCCGACAGAGCGTCTTATGTGTTCACAGCTACCGATACCCATAAGCGAGGAAAGATCACTCTTACAAAGACCTCCGCTCAGCCGCTTGGCGATAAGGACATAGGCACACCTCTTGCAGATGCGGAATTTGAGCTTTACAGCCGCGGCGAAAATATCGCTCAGGATTCAGATGACGTACAAATATATCTCCTTAAAAAGGCAAATAAGAACGAGTACTATGCCGCCGAAGAAATATCCGGAAAGACCGTTATCTCATTGGGAAATACATATCTTGAGGTTACGGACGCGGATCTGAAAAAGAAGCTTACTGATGACGGCTACGAACTGTACGGCGATTCAGACAACAGTCATTTCAAGCTGTATAGTATTGCCAAAACCGACTCGGACGGCAAGCTCAAAATTGAAAACCTTGAATGGGGAGAGTATTATCTGAAAGAAACAAAGGCGCCGGAGCATTACACCAACATCGACAAAGCTATGTCTACCGCAAACGAACAGAAGGTCAATATGGTCAGCTTCATGGTAGGCAGGAACAATGTTGATGGTCAGGAGCTTGTATGCTCCAACGATATTAAGCCCGCAAAGATAAAGATCGTAAAGCAGCTCGACCAGTATCTTGAAGCATGGGGCACACCCACCTTTATGTTCAAGCTGCACAAGCAGAGTATTATGACATCAAGTCCGTCTGAATATGACCGCATTATCACTCTTCAGGTCAACGACAAGACAAATATGAGAGGCGAAACGGAATTTATCGAAGTTGAGCCCGGAACCTATTATGTGAGTGAGCTGAATGTATCCCGCTATTCTGTCAGGACTACGAATGACGTAACTATCGGCACCAATAATACCGATCAAAATACCTACGTTCATTCGCCGCAGATAAGTGAAACTGATGGTGTTATCAAAGCGATATTTACGATCGATGAAGACGGTGAGGCTACTGTCACGTTCAACAACAAGCTCGATTACTACGATAAGTTCAGTCACAATGATCTGGAGATCAACAAATTCAACGGTTATAAGGGGCTGCGTGTAGAGTACAACACTCCGGTTCCCGTAGGAACTGATCCCGCAGAGATAGACAAGACGGATCTCACGGTTTATCTCATCAAGAGTGACGGCACTGCGGATGAGGTTACTGATGTTGCTGTAAAGGAAAGCCTTCGTATTGAGTACGTCAAGCCCAGGACTGACGCTGCTCAGTCCGGAAGTACACTGCCTGAACCTCATACAAAGTCAAAGGATGAGCTTTTCTATGACAAGTTCGAGGACAAGACCGCTGACAAGAAGATAGTCATTAATGATCCTGAACTGTTTGCAGATGGTGTTTATCAGTTGAAGGCTACCTACGGAAACACAGTTTCCGGCGTTTTCGACATCACAATGGCAGGCAGATCGGAAAAGAAAATGCAGTATCAGAAATCAGTGATCTTCCATGCAGACGCAGGAAATCTCTCGTACTATATTGACGGCGACCCGGCAGGCATTACATCTCAGTATGAATTTATTTTCACCGTAGATGTTGACAACAACATACACTCCATCAGGCATAACGGCGAAGAAGTGACCATTGCTGATGTGCTGAATGTGATAAAGAATACTGCCGATACTGTAACCGGCGAAAAGCCGCTGAAGATCATCGAAACACATCGCGATCACAGCTTCAACAGTATCTGGATCAAGGATGACGGAACACCTATTTCAAGCAGCACTCTTTCAGAAAGTTATATCACGACTATTGTAACACAAAATGAAGAACCGATAGTCTACACCGCACAGTTAATAAAAACCCCGTAAACAAAGCAAGACCCGGAAGCAGCCAAAACTGTTTCCGGGTCTTATTTGTGTTTGGTTTTGTTATCATTTAGTATGCGCAAATCTGGATTTTCTTACCTTGGGAATATCATCATAGTTTATCCATTCCTCGCTGAATCCGCATTTGCAGCAAAGATAGCGATTGACGATCACTGAAGAATATAGAGACAGCCCCACAGGAATATTATTTCCGGAGCCGTAAGCGCCGACATTTCCGTCAATGATGATTATGTCCTTGCTGCCGCATTTAGGACAGGTCTTTGTGTTTTTCATGTGCGTCCTCCTTATGTGTTATTATCAAGATATATGATACAACAGTTGTGCGCGCATGTCAACATAAACGTAAGCGGCAGGCTGCCAGTGAAGACCCGTTTTCAAAAAATGTTGCTTAGTGTGGGATATTCCAGACTTTTGAAATCATCCGTCCGGAATATTGCGGTACGGCAGCTTGCCAAAAACAACTCACGCTCGCCCTCAGTAATATAGACCTGCGCTTTGTCTGTTTCTTGCCGTATATCATCGAGTATCTTATGTGAAACAAATAAGCATAATACATCGCTGCGCCTGTCCATGTATTCAACGGCTTCCTCTATCTTTTGCGCCGAACCGGTCATGTCGCCGTCCTTTGCAAGAGCATAGGCGTCGTTCAGAGTTCCGCTCAGTCTTTCGGCAGCCTCGGTATTTACAAAAAATCCGCCTATACCCAATACAAGCACAGCTGCCAGTACGCCAAGAGCGCTGTAAAATCTGTACATCAATTATCGTCCTTTCTGATAATGCTGTAATTCCCGCTGCGGTCGGCTGTCATGATAAACACCTGACCGAGCGTCAGCTTCTCCTTTTTGAGTATCTTGTCAAGCCCCTTGTCGTCTATCCCGCAGTATTGCATGGAATCCTCCTCTTTTTCGCCGTCGCTTATCACGGTAACGCTCAGCTCCTTGTCCCTGACCTTCAGCTTCACATCGTCAGGACACAGGGGAGAACAGCCCGTTTTTTTCATAACGCTCATGGTGCCGTTGGTTTCAATTATCGCATAAGCCACCTCGTTCAGATCAAAAATATCCTTTTGCCGCAGCTGCTCAAACAGATCCTCGGTAGTCAGCCGCAGCCCCATCATGGCGTTCCTGTCGATTTTTCCGTTATCGATAACTATAACCGGCTTTCCGCATACGACCTTTCTTACACTTGCCCTCCTGAGCATCAGATACGAAAGGAATATCTCGCATACTAACAGCACCATAATAGGCATTACTCCGCTCAGCATAGACTGTTCCATGTCCTGCATCGGTATTGTGGCTATATTCGACATCAGCAGCGTTACTACAAGCTCGCTTGTCTGCATCTGTCCTATCTGCCGCTTGCCCATGAGCCGCACTGAAAAAAGTATCAGTCCGTAAAGCAGCACAGTCCTTATGATAGAAATTATCATTCTCAGTTCACCTGTCCTTTTATTTATCTTTTCCGGATATCCGGGTCTTATTCAGATATCCGCATGAATAGATCAGGCTAAAATGTCCAAACTAAAAAGGACTAACCGAACCGGGGATGATGATTTGTACCGCTTTATCAGGAGCATTATAGATATTTACCGCAAAGAGCCGAATGTGCCGGGACACGCCGTAAAAACGCCGATTTCGGCATCGCTTAATGAAAATCTGACCAGACTGCGCAGCGACTTCGGCAGCAGCGCCGATCTGACCATAAGAGAACTGCTTGTTGCCGGCACGAGAGCCGCTGTGATAACCATTGACAACATGACCGACAAGCAGGTGCTTTCCGAGGGTGTGCTTATGCCGCTTATGGATATCAGATTTGAGGGTACGCCGGAGAGTCTGCTTTCCGAGCTGAAAAACAGCGCATTTT
>CADBPE010000054.1 GCA_902796475.1 uncultured Ruminococcus sp. | reverse complement strand
TATTCAAGGGCGGAGGTGGTGGATTTCAGGGAGAAAAGTTGAAATGTTACTGAACGGTTGTTTTGAGTTAATTTGACACATTTTTAGTTGTTAAGCGTTTTAGTTAGTAACTAAAATTTGCTTAGTTTAATATTTTTAATTTACCCATTACATTTTTTTCAATATGTAAAATAAAAGGACTGATTCTATGCCCAAAAAAGAAAAAGCAAAAAAGAAGAAAAAATCTCAATTCCGAAAAGCACAGCCGAGCTTCTGCCCTTTGTCTGCATCGACAAGGGGCTGTTTTATATGAGCGACAAAAGCTATGCGGATATTATGCAGATCGTAACAAAAGACCTTATCTCCGCATCAGAGTCGGAAATCGAGTTTGATATGCTTCAATTTGAGAAGTTCTACAAAATGTATGCCGCCGACTGCAAGATAATAGGTATCAACTTTCCAACCGACACCAAGCGTCAGCAGCAATATTTTCAGCACAAGATCAATACGGCAGAAAACCCGTTTTTCAAGGAAATACTGCAGACAAAATATAACGAGCTTGTTGATGTCAACCTTTACTACACCGACAGAGAATACTATCTGATGATCTTCTGCCCTACTTATGAGAAATACCTTGAAGCAAGGAATATCATCACCGTCACGCTGAAAAATGCCGGGCTTATCTCAGATATCAGCGTTGATAAAAAGATAATGATACTGACTAAGCTGTGCAATAAGGCGACAAGTGTTTATGGATGATTACAAGCAAAATGTCATGTATGATGGTATGCAAAGAACATTTTCCTTAACGACAAGGTTTTTAGGATGAATAATATACGACCTCCCGATCCGCTGATGAAACACTCTGTTAAACTCGTCCAAAGAATTTGTTGTGTATCGTTTTCCGGATTTGACCTCTATCGGAAATATTTTGGGTTTGAGCTTACTTCCATTTGAGATGATAAAATCTATTTCAATATCGTTCCTGTGTTTTTCTTCGTTATAGTGTGTGTAAAAGAACAGTGGATAACCATTGCAAACGAGCTGCTGTGCGATCGCATTTTCAAAGATCATTCCTTCATTGACAGCAAGATTGTCATGCAGTATCTGCTTGTAAAGCTCACCATCAGCCAGCTCTGATTCACTGAATGCGTGGCTGATCAAAAGCCCCGTATCTCCCATATAGCATTTTATATATGTTCTGTCTTCATTCAGAGACAAGCCAACATTCGGATCACTGCACTTAAAACATTCATTTGCTATCATAGAATCTCCAAGCCAGAAAAAGGTATCCTGATACATCGGATATGATGATTTTTCTTCGATGTTGGACAGACGCACGCGTTTTTCATGCTGAGATAAAAAAGCAGGTATCTGATCAAATATTGACGCCACTCTTGATCTGTATTTTACATCAGCTTTTCCAATGTCATTCCTGTATAAATGAAGGATGTCACGTTTTTCTTCATCTGCGGCAGAAAAACTCCGGTCAGATTCAAGATACCGTGAAACACTCATAGGCATTCCGCCTACGAGTATATATTGTTTGAAGATCATCATTGCTTTATGATGCAGACGTTCTTCAAGCGGCTTTTCGGATTCAAAACAAGTTCTGATATAGTCTACCATTTTATCTTCGCCAAGTGCCCAACAAAATTCAACGAAATCCATCGGAAACATTTTCAACCTACGTTCCTCTGATGGTATTGTTATATTCTTTACGTTTTCTTTGATGGATATAAGCGAGCCTGTTTCGATATAATCGTATCTGCCGTCCTTCACGAGTTTTTTAATACTTTGTCTTGCTTTCGGAAATTGCTGGACTTCATCGAAAATAATGAGTGATTCTCTCCTGTACAGTTCGACGTTGTATTCCGTTGAAATTATCATAAAAAAGGTATCCAGATCATTCAGATATTGATGAAAGGCATCCTTGACCACATCGCTTACATCGTTAAAATCTATTAGAATATAACTCTTATATTCTGCCTTTGCAAATGCTTCAACAATAGTTGATTTTCCGATTCGTCTTGCACCCTCGATCATCAGGGCTTTGCTTCCGGAAGATGTTTTCTTCCATTCCAAAAGATTGTCATATATTTTACGCTTAAACAGCATCATCAGCACCTCCTGACTACTATTCTATCACCTTTTCCGCTAATACGCAAGATAATAATTGTCAGAATACAGGATAAAACGCATTTTAATTGTTATTAAATCAACAGATAATACGCATATAAAAACAAGAAAGGAGCATCAGAAATGCTCATAAAAAAGAAAAAGTCCTCAGAAACAGAGGAACCGTTACAGCAGGATAAACGGCTTATCGCAAACATACAGACCCAAGGCGGTATCACCTTTAACGATGAAAAGCTCATCAAGACCGGCGACGGCTATGAAATGTTTCTGCATATTTACCGTTACCCGAAATACATAGATAAATTCTGGCTTACTCAGATAGTCAATATTGATAATGTGGTCGTAACGATTGATATTGAAACAAAGGATCAGCAAAAGGTAAAGCAAAATATCAACAACTCCATGTCTGAGCAGCGAACCCGTATCATGTACGCAAAGGATATGCAGGAGCGCATTGAAGCCGAGGATGAGTTCTCTGACCTTGAACAGCTGTATAATGAAGTATCAAGAATGAATCAGGTCATGAAGCTGATCCATGTGCGGCTGTTCGTTTCCGGCAGGACTATCGCAGAGGTAGAAAACAACGCAAAGGAAATAATGAATCATCTGGAAAGCAACGGCTACAAATCGGCTGTT
>CADBPE010000053.1 GCA_902796475.1 uncultured Ruminococcus sp. | reverse complement strand
CTCTTCCTAAAGGAAGAGGGGTATTTACTTCTTAGAGGGCTTGCGCCCTCTTGCACCCTTATATCAGGAAAGCTGCTTTTCATGTGCTTGTGCCCTGATATCGGTGGAAGGTTACTTTTCAAAGGGCTTGCGCCATCTTACAACCTTATATCAGGAAAGCTGCTTTTCATGCGCTTGCTCCATCTTGCACCCTTATATCGGGAAAAGTCACTTTTCAGAGCATTTTTGCCCTCTTGCGCCCTTATATCATCTGCGCTCACGCATTATAGAACTCGTAAAGCGCTCTGTATGTTTCGTAAACGTCTATCTTTGAAACGATCTCAAAGGGCGCGTGCATGCACAGAACCGGAACGCCAAGGTCTACAACATCGGCATTCAGGTTTGCAACAAACTTCGCTATCGTTCCGCCGCCGCCGCCGTCTACCTTGCCAAGCTCGCCTGTCTGCCAAAGTACCTTGCTGTCATCAAGTATGCGCCTGATCTTTGCAACGAATTCGGCAGTAGCGTCAGATGTGCTGTACTTTCCGCCGCTGCCGGTGTACTTCGTGATAACTGCGCCCCGGTTGATATAGCAAGCGTTGTTTGATTCGTAAGCCGAAGCATAAGTCGGGTCAAAGGCAGCGTTCACGTCTGCGGAAAGACAGGTCGTCTTTGCCATAACATGACGCAGCTCCATGCCGTCCGCCTTGGCAAGATCAGCAATAAAATCAGCCATATAAGTAGACTTCATGCCGGTCGCGCCGTCGCTGCCGATCTCCTCACGGTCGGTAAGCACCGAAATTACAGTACTCTCAGGAACGGAAGTATCAAAGGCAGCCATTACCGCCGGATATGCGCACACCTTGTCGTCATGTCCGTAAGCGCCTATCATGCTCCTGTCAAAACCCACATCTCTTGCCTTGCCGGCAGGCACCATAGTAAGCTCCGCCGAAACAAAATCAGCCTCGGTAAAGCCGTACTTTTCATAAAGTATGTTCATAATATTGAGCTTCACAG
The DNA here is from genome assembly GCA_902796475.1 of uncultured Ruminococcus sp. Lineage (GTDB taxonomy): Bacteria > Bacillota > Clostridia > Oscillospirales > Acutalibacteraceae > UBA1213. Next base: position 10,929 of record CADBPE010000053.1, on the reverse strand, counting down.
ACTCGCTCTCATCGTCCCGGCGGAAAGGTCTGCTGCCGATAAGCACGTTGAGATGCTCGCCGTTGAAGGCCTTGGTCATCACGCTCGACATCTGCTCCACTGCAAGATGCGGCAAAAGGTCGGTCACAACAAAGCAAGGCTCGCTTTCCTCGTCGCCCACCCTAACCTTTACAACTGTACCGTCCTTCAGAGCAACAACTCCGTGAAGGGCAAGCGGGACAGTCGGCCACTGATACTTTTTGATGCCGCCGTAATAGTGGGTCTTGAACATAGCAAGGTCGCTGCTCTCGTAAAGCGGATTGGGCTTCAGGTCGAGCCTTGGCGAATCTATATGGGCAATGCCCAGTCTTACGCCGTTTTTGGTGCCCTGACTTCCCATAACGCAAAGAATGAGCGCTCTGCCCCTGTTGTTTACATATACCCTGTCGCCGGGCTGATAGCTTTTTTCAGGGTCATACTCGGTGAAGCCCTGAGCGGCCGCAGCCTTTAAGGTATAGTCAACAGCGTCCCTCTCTGTCTTGGCATTGTCGAGAAAATCAACATAGCCCCTGCAGAACTCGTCAGCCTTGGCGATCTCCTCCTGGTCAAGTGTCTTTGCTCCGCTTTCAGCCTTGATAAGAAGCTTTTCCTTGAGCAGGTCTGTTTCTGTCTTTTCCTTCTTTTCTTCCCTGATCTCTTCTGTCATGATTATCTCTCCTGTCGTTTTGCGGTCTGACCGCTTATTTTATGAAAAATACAATTGGCTGTAAATACTCTTGTTGCGCGCCACCCTTTTGCGGTAGTTTTCAGTTTCCGTAAAGGGAACAGCCTTCAAAGTCTTTCCGTCATCGGAATACTGCGGATCCTTCAGCCATTCGTCAACGTTTCCGGCGCCGCCGTTATATGCGCACACTGCGGTATCCTCACAGCCGTCATACTTCTTTATAAGCACCGAAAGGACCTCTGTACCGTAGTCTATGTTTACTGCCGGATCATAAAGATCCTCAAATTTATGATCGTCATCCTTATAATACGCCTTCATCCAGGTAAACGTGTCCTCCATTATCTGCATAAGACCTACGGCTCCGGCATGTGACTTTGCATCCGGATCAAAATTGCTCTCCGTTTTTATCACGCCGTAAATAAGAGCCTTGTCAACGCCGTACTTTTCGGCGGCAGCCTCGACTTCCTCGCTGTATTTGAGAGGATAGGACTCTCTTGAGACTTTCTCGTTAAGTATGCGCATAACAACGCCTATTCCCGCGATCACAGCAAAGATCACAACGATGGTCACAACGGTTTTAACAGTTATTTTTTTCATTTTACACCTCGTCCGTTTATTTTTTGAAATATACTTCTGATACTTTCCCCGACCTGTTCAAGCCCTTGTGAGCCGTCAACAACATAGTCTGCCCGTGACGTATAGAATTCATCATCCTTCTGAGCGTTGATCCTCAGCATGGCGTGTTCTCTGCTTATGCCGTCACGGTTCATTATTCTTTCAAGTCTGACATCCAAAGGAGCGGTTACGGCTATCACCTTGCTGCACAGGACGTCGCCGCCGCTTTCATAAAGCAGCGGAGCATCAAGGATTATCACTCCGTCAAAATCCATACTATACTTTTCAATATATTCCTGAGAGCGGCGAATTATCCAAGGATGTGTAACGCTGTTAAGCAGTTCCGTCTTTTTTTTATCCGAAAAGGCTCTCTCAGCCAGCAGAGATCTGCGGCAGCAGCCGTTTTCATCTATTATATCGCTTCCGAAAAGCTCCGAAAGTCTTTTCAGACAATCCGAGCCCGGAGAAAGCGCTTCTCTTGCCACGAGGTCGCAGTCAATTATCCGGCAGCCCATAGCAAGAGCAAATCCGGCAACGGTACTTTTTCCGGCGCCCGTCTGACCTGTAAGACCTACTATCAGGTTGTTCATCAAAACACCGCCTTTGGATCAAGCATAAATAATATCGGCGCATAAAAATATATTTCATGCGGTGCTCTTTGCAGCTGACCTCTCTCAGAGATCGATCACCTTAAAGCCTGCGGCTCTTATCATGCGGTTGTATACGGCAAGTCCCACTCCGTCAGTGTGAGGACAGTGCGCATAAACCCTCTCAAAGCCCTTGTCATCGGCTTCACGCAGAGCAGAAAACAGACGGCTTGCCTGTACCTCATAGTCCGCAGCCCTGCCCAGAGGAATAAACGGCAGTTCAAGATACGGCATATCCTCATCATAGCACAAAACCGCCGTTCTGCCGTCCTTTCTGCTGTTTACAAAGCCAAGAAAGCTTTCCTCGCTGCCCCTGAGAAGGACAAGCTCCGCCTTTGGCGCATAATGCTTATACTTCATGCCCGGACTTGCAGCCTTTTCGCCGCTTTTCAGCGGATTCAGCACCGCATCGTCCAGCACGACCTCACCGATAGCTTCACGGAGCTGTTCAAGGGTTATGCCGCCCGGACGAAGAAGTCTTGGCGGATCTGTTGCAAGCGTTATTACAGTGGATTCCACGCCTACATCACATTCGCCGCCGTCAATAATAGCGTCGATCCTGCCGTTCATATCGTTGAAAACGTGCCTTGCGCTTGTCGGGCTCGGACTGCCCGACAGATTCGCAGAGGGCGCTGCCAAAGGCGATGACAGGCTAATAAGCTTTCTTGCGTTCACGTCCGAAGGGCAGCGGACCGCTACGGTATCAAGACCGGCGCTGACTTCATCAGGTATACGGGCAGACTTCGGCAGGATCATAGTCAGCGGTCCCGGCCAGAATTTGTCTGCAAGTATCCTTGCCTTTTCCGGAAATTCACGCACAAGCCCGTATATCTGCGAAAGCTCGGAAATATGCACTATCAGAGGATTGTCCATAGGGCGTCCCTTTGCCCTGAAAATATTTGCGACAGCCCTGCCGTTATAGGCGTCCGCAGCCAGACCGTAGACCGTCTCGGTAGGCATTGCCACCAGACCGCCCTGCCTGATTATCTCCGCAGCCTTTTCTATTTCGTTTACATTAAGCATCAATGTCTTCATTCTGATCTTTCCTTTTCCGTATCCGGCAGCCCGAATATAACAAAAGCTGCTGCAAGCCCTCAGGACCTGCAGCTTATTTGCGGATAATTACGGTTCAATTATATGTATTGCCGTTATCGCCGTCATTATCACTCATATTTATGTTATTATAATAACCGTCATTTTCGTCTTTGTCAAGACCGCTGTTGTTTGTGAGCCAGAAGCTGTCCTTTTTATCGTAAAAGGTCTGTCCCGGCTGATTGTCCAGTCCTTCCGCCTTCAGTTCAAGAGGGTCGATATCCATTTTGCCGCTCCTTACGCGCGAATGGTATATTCTGTTGCGCAAAAACGGCCAGACTCCAAGAAAAACAAGGAATACATACAATGCGCACAAAATTATGTACGACATGATCTCCGAGCTTGCCGGAGGGCTTTGACCGGCAGTCATTTTAAGATAAATGTCCGACAAGTCATCGAGAGTTACTCCGTACTTTGTCAAAAACTCGCTCGTTATACGGCTCTCAATGCTTTTGCGTGTTGCATCGTCCATTTTCTGAGCCGATGCGAAAAACCAGAAGCTGTCGTAGGTGCCGTTCTCCATCATTAATTCATAGGAGTAATGATCACCAAATTCGTCCGAATTGCCGTAAATGTACATCAGCTTCTTTTCCGGTGTAAGTATCAGAAAGTGAACATACACGGCATCTATGACCGTTTCCTGATAATAAAGCACCACATTATCCCTGACGATATTGCTCTCTATCGTTTCGCCTTCATATACATAGTAAAGCTTTTCGGGAGCCACTTCACGGACGGAATAATTCACAGCCCTATTTATCATATCAAACACATTTATAAGCGACGATACAAGAAGTGCCAGTATCACGCAGCATATAATTATCCTAAGCTTCGGAAATATTATCGGTCTGTATTTTATTATCTTCATAATCAGACTCCCTTAATCAATACTTGCGCATATTATCGCCGGCAAAATCATCATTTTCGTCTTTTTTACTGTCCACATAAAAGTAGCCGTCCTCGTTTACACCGCCCTGATAGAACTCGATATCTTCGGGCTTGTACTCCTTCTTTTCCAGCTCATGTCCGACAAGACCGAAAATACCCGTAGACGCAAGGAATTTGTTGCTTGCAAGGATATTCCTGATCTCGTTCTCGTTCTTTTCATCGGCACTGCTTGTATCGCTGTCGGCAGGCCTTTTATAGTTCATGCCGGACATATCGTTTTTAAGCCCCTTAAGTTCCTCGATCTCTTCCCGATCCGCAGAAAATTTATAGCCTTCACCGACATCTCCGCTGTCAAAGTCATCGTTGACATAGAAGCTGTCTATATCGTTTTCGGGGCTGCGGTAGTTGTCCATGTTTTCCAGAACGATATCATTCTTGGTGACCTTCAGTTCCGGCTCAATAACGCCCTTCTGCACAAGCAGTCCGTAGATTATATTATTGATCGACTTTCCGAGAAGGAACCACAGTCCGGCAAGCAAGGCCAATACAGAAATGATACTTGCGACAAGCAAAGCCGTCCATCTGGATGAGTCGTTATCCAAAAGAGAAATTGCCGTCCATGTTACATCTTTCGCATCGACAGAATGTTTAACGTATGTGTTGTTAAGGGTCATATTCATCAAAAGGCTGTCACGGTAAGTAAATGTCAGACTGCCTACCTTGCCCCGGAAAGCCATGCTGTCATCCCCGCCTGCATTAAAGCCTGCCATGCTTTTAGCAGACTTCGGAGCGTTTTCAGCATTGCCTGATAAGACAATTATTTTTCCGCTGCCGGTCCTTACGGCAAAGCACTCCACCATAGAGCCTGCTATCGTCGCATCCTGATATTTCAGGATAACATCGCTTCCGCTCACAGTCCCCTGCACAAGCTCTCCGTCCTTTAGGCTATCCATATCCGCCACAGTGATATTCCTGTAATCAACAGACATTGCCTGCGATATGCTTACCAGCGAGCATATCTGAACTATAAGCAGTATTGCAAGTATTATTGAGAAAAACACCTTTAATTTCAGCATCTTCTGAGGCTTATAACGCATCTTTATAGCCATAGCAAATTCCTCCGATCCTCATATACCGACCTTTTTGTTCCGTCTTTATCCTGAAATGATCATAACTCGTCAAAGTGACATTTAAGTGACTGAGAAAGAGCGCTGAAACTTTTATTTTTCCTGTTCCTTAAGCTGCGCCGATCTTGCGGCAGTTATAAGCGGATCTATCAGCTCGTCCAGTGAGCCGTTGAGTATGTCGTCGATTTTATAAAGCGTAAGACCTATACGGTGATCTGTCACTCTGCCCTGCGGATAATTGTATGTTCTTATGCGCTCGCTCCTGTCGCCTGTGCCTACCTGGTCATGGCGCTGCGCGGCGACCTCGCTGTGCTGTCTTTCCCTCTCCGCTTCAAGCAGACGGGATCTCAGCACCTTCATTGCCTTATCCTTGTTTTTATACTGACTTCTTTCATCCTGACATTCCACTACCATTCCGGTGGGAAGGTGAGTTATCCTTATAGCCGATTCGGTCTTGTTTATGTGCTGACCTCCTGCGCCGCTGGAACGAAAGGTATCTATTTTCAGTTCTGTCGGGTCAATATTTATCTCCACGTCCTCAGCTTCGGGAAGGACAGCCACCGTAACGGTAGACGTGTGGATCCTGCCCTGCGTTTCGGTTTCGGGTACGCGCTGCACTCTATGGACGCCGCTCTCAAATTTAAGTCTGGAATAAGCGCCCTCGCCGCTTATCATAAAGCTGATCTCCTTATAGCCGCCAAGTTCGGTATCCGCAGCGTTCATTACCTCCAGCTTATAGCCGCGTCTGACGGCATACATACTGTACATACGGAAAAGCACAGCCGCAAACAGAGCCGCTTCCTCACCGCCTGCGCCGCCTCTTATCTCCATTATGACATTCCTGTCATCATTAGGGTCCTTTGGAAGAAGCAGCAGCTTCAGCTCCTCCTCAAGCGCCGGTATAGCCTGTTCAAGGGCTGCGATCTCCTCTTCAAGCATTTCCCTCATTTCCTTATCGGAGGCTGCGTCCTCAAGCAGCTCCCTTGCTTCGTCCAGTTCGGAAGCCGTCTTTTTATATTCACGGTATTTCAGCGCCAGCGGTTCAACAGACTTGTATTCCTTCATGCACTGCGCATATTTTTCGGGAGATCCGATGACCGAAGGATCGCAAAGCTTTTCCGAAAGTTCCTCATACCTATCCTCAAAAACCTGTACTCTTTCAAACATAAAAATTCCTTTCCTGCCTTGCTGCGGCGTTGAAAATTCAGCCCTCAGCCGTGACGGGCGTCTGACCGGCATCACGCTGAATGAGCTTCCGGAAGCCTTTTTCCACCTTTATTCTGGGCAGCATTATCTCATGACCGCAGCCCATACAGCGAAGCTTGAAATCCATACCTATGCGCAGCACCTTGAAATTCTTGTTGTTTTCACGGCTGCACGGATGCGGCTTTTTCATTTCTATCACATCGCCTACGTTTACTTCGATCCTGTCCATAGCCTTACCTCCGATCACGGGAAGATCAATTTTTTGCTGCAGGTCACACCGTGGGAAAACCTTTGTCAGAAACAAATGGTTCTCCCACAGACTCCTTTCCTGAAAAGCCCGTATTTCGTGACTAAAGCGTCACGAAATTTATCAGAGTTTTCTAATCTGCCCGTTCGCTTTTTGAAAATTGATTTCCGTACTCCTGTTCATCGCCTGCGGATAAATATTATTCCTGTAACTATAAGCGCTGCCGCAGCAGCTCCGAATATAACAAACACCCATACGATCGTGCCTACCCAGCCGGAATCGCTGCTGTCCTGTGAGCTTTGCGCATCATTCTGCGCCTGAGAGGGCTGACTCTGCTCCGGAATGCTTTCTGCCGGACGTGAGGTTATCAGAGCGCTTTCTTCGGTACTGTTGTCTGCGGTACCTGACTGCTGTTCTGTACCGGAGCCGTAATAATTTTCCATCTCTCTGCCAAGACGGTCAAGGTCATAAAGCACAGAATAGTCCTTATTGCCGGAAGCATCAGCGGTCACAAGCTGAACATCAACGGGTACGCCGTCATCAATACATTTCAGGCTCTTATCAACAAAACGCACATAGGACGACATACAGTATCTTACTCCGTCGGCAGTTGCCCGCTGAATAACGGCGCAGGTACCGCCGCCGCTCTGCTCACCCATAGTCATGAAACCCATGTCCTTCATAATGCTGGGCATCATGTTTCCGCAGGAGAACGAAGTACCGGTAGTCATCACTGCAAACCTCATGCTTTCATTGCCGGTATAGCTGTCATTTTCATCTATCCTGCCGTCAAGATTCACATCAACAATATTCTTCTGAAAAAATTTCTGACCGCCGAGAGTATTTTCTGCGGTCATAAATGATTTTCCGGTTATCATGCCGATAATTTCATACAGGGCGACAGAATCTCCGCCTGTGTTGGCGCTCAGGTCGATAACCACATTTTTTATTCCCTCCGCCCTTGCCTTTTTCAGACCGTCATATACTATTGAAACGGAATCATCGGGCATTGACGATGACTTGCCGCTGAAATAGTCCTTCCAGCCCTGATATTCAACATTAAACTGGTCAAAGCATATAAGCGCCGTATTTCCCTTGCTGAAATAATTTCCCGCGCCCAATATACTCTCACGCAGATTGATAAGCTTGTTCTTTTCGGATGTTATGCGCATATTCTTTTCGGTATACTCGTTCTGCAGGCTCATTATATCCATAATACCGTTGATATAATCCTTGCTTACGTTTTCACTGCCGATGAGCTCCAGCGTCTTTTTATTGCTCATCATGCCGGTATGTCCGCCGTCACAAAGCATGAAGCTTAAAAGTCTGTCCATTCCCGCAAGATAATCCCCTGTCTTATTTGAAAGCAGAAGTTCCTTCGTTTTCATGTCCATATGCGTAAGGGCTGCATCCATTCCATAGGCTTTCATCTCATTGGCAAAGGCTATCCTATCGCTTGGATAACCGTAAAAATTCTCCAGTGAGAGCTGAAGCTCCTTGTAGGTCATATCAATAACATCCTGCGGTCTTACGCCGGTTTTCAACGAAGTCAGATACATCGGGTCGCTGTCCATGGCGTCGCCGCCGTTTATATCATCATACATAGCCGAAAAGTAAATGCGTCCGTCGGCGTAAAAGGTCGAAATGAAATCCACATTTCCGAATATATCGCTGAGCGTCACAAAAGGATAGTACACAACGCCGTCCTGCTCACGGATATCTATGCCGTACTTGCCCATATCTATCGTACTTGCCTTTGCGGGAGCATCGTACTGCACACTATCAAACTTCACAAAAATATCAGGTCCGCACAGAACAAGCTTGCTGTCCGGCATTTTATAAACAGGCGTTGAAGAAAAGCTTGCAAGGTCGTCAGAAGTAAAAACATCGGTCTCCGTGTTCACCTGCGCCGTATCGCCGCACAGACTTTCCTTGTAGGTATATCTTCCGCCGCCCTCATTGGTCACGGTCATTTCTCCGTCCAGAAAGGTCTTGTAGTAAACCTCCATAGACATATACGGAACATTCGGCATATCCGCATAAAACAGGCATTCTACTGTTTCGTTTTCATCCATGCTTTTTCGGTATACGGGAACATCTCTTTTTTGTCCTGCCGTATCAGGAGCCGCATTTGCCTGCGGAAAGGAACTTATGCCCGCAGTGACGCCAAGGGCGCATATTGCCGCAAACAGTTTTGTCAGACTTTTCCTCATAGCTTTACCTCCGAAATATATCATATTGTCCTGAAGAATTTGATTATAAATTCGCTTCCCCTGCCTTCTTCGGACTGTACGCTTATATATCCGCCGCTTTTCTCGATTATGCTCTTTGAAAGCGCAAGACCGATACCCACGCTGGTGTCTCCGGAATTGCTGCCCTTATAGAATCTCTCGAATATATGCGGCAGATCCTTCTTTGAGATACCGCAGCCCGTGTCGCTTATGGTAAGCTTGACAAGCAGCGGGTTTTCCTCGGCCGCAAGTGTGACCGAGCCGCCCTTCTTCGTATGCTCGATACAGTTTTTAACAATATTCGTAACCGCCTCCGTGACCCATTTGAGATCGCAGTCCAATGTGATGTCCGGACACTCGCCCTTTACCGCAACGCCCTTATCATCAGCGATAGCTGAGGTGTTTGAAATGCTTATATTTATTATGTCCTTCAGCTTCACGCTCTCGTTATGGAATGTAATAGTATTCGCATCAAGCTTTGAAAGCGTGAGCATCGATTGTGTGAGAAATGTAAGGTGTGTCACGGAATTTCTTATGTCGCCCAGAAATTCCCTTTTCAGTTCTTCGGGCATATCGCCCTCAAGTATGCTGTCAAGCATGAGCATAATTGATGTCAGCGGCGTTTTGAGCTGATGTGAGATATCAGAAAGCGAATCCTTGAGCTTTGTCTTTTCCGCTGCCGAGCGTTCGGACTGTTCTCTCAGCATTATGGTGGTCTTGTATATCTCGCTGCTCAACACAGAGGTCTGATCCTCGCTCAGATCGTCAAAGCGGAGACGATAGCTGCCCGCATTTATTCTGGCAAGATATTGGGTCAGCTTCCTGTCCTGACGTTTGCGGATACTCACAAATATGCCGAAGCATATTATTGAAGCGCAGCCCATTCCGATACATACCGATATTCCCAGCGACACCACAGCCGAAAAGTTTTTTCTGTCCTGCAGCACTATAACATCATTTTCCGTAATACCGTATTTTTTCAGAAAATCCTCTGCGCTGATATCCGATTCATTTGAATTGAGAACATTTGCAATATCCCTGTCGTCAACATCGGGGTATTTTTCTCTTACCAGAGCCACTATCTGCGCCACTGCCTGTCTGTTTGCTTTTTTTACAGCCGAAAGTCCGAACTGTATAGTTCCCGCGCCCAGAAGCGAAAACACAAGTGTAATGGCGGCGAATATCAGAAAAAATTTTGATGAGAGCTTCATTTTGCCTCCATTCTGTAGCCGACGCCCTTAACGGTGCGTATCAGCTCGGTGTCAAGCTTCTGTCTTATTCTCTTTATGTATACGGTCAGGGTATTGTCGTTTACGAAATTGCCCGCAATATCCCATATTTTTTCAAGGATAAGCTCTCTTGTCACTACCTGACCGGCATTCTGCATGAGCATTATCAGTATCCTGTATTCAAGAGCCGTCAGTTCGACCTCACTGCCGTTTTTGGTCACAGTATGCTTATCGGTATCCGCCGATATATCCCCTACCGTAATAACGCTGCTCTTGCCGTTTGATCTGTTGTCAAAGCGTTTTATACGGGCAAGAAGTTCTCTTGACGAAAATGGCTTGGTTATATAGTCGTCTGCGCCAAGCTCCAGACCTCCGACGATATTATCCTCGTCATCCAGCGCCGTAAGAAAGATAGCCGGCGCCTGATTCAGCCTTCTTATTTCTTTGAAAAGGTCGAATCCGTTTCCGTCGGGCAGAGTAACGTCCAGTATCATCAGGTCATATTCTCCGCCTGAGCTTGCTATGGCGCTTTCGCAGTCCTCGCACAGCTTCACCTCATGCCCCTTTGATTTAAGCGTATACACCAGTCCCTTTGATATTATCTTATTATCCTCAACCAACAGAATACGCATGCCCAGCCACTTCCTTTTTCAGTTTTTAAGAATTCCGGTTCGTTACGTTCACTATTATTATAATATTTCAGCCGCCCTATGTCAATGTTATCCAGACCTCCTGCATGGAAATCCATTTTGCTGATCCATTTTGCGCTTCTCGCCTGTCGGCTTGCAGCCGGCGCTGCTGCCTTACGGCAGAGGTTTGTTATTGCTGACTTGTTAGCAGGGGACGCCCTGCGGAGTGCTTGCAGCATAGGGATTTCGCGCTCTGCGGAGCGCGACCAAGGGCGCTGCCCTTGGAACCTGCAAGCCTTTGAAAAGGCTTGAGCG
>CADBPE010000052.1 GCA_902796475.1 uncultured Ruminococcus sp. | reverse complement strand
CATCTGACAGCAGCGAAACCGGTTCCGGCAGCGCATCTGACAGCAGCGAAACCGGTTCCGGCAGCGCATCTGACAGCAGCGAAACCAGCTCCGGCAGTGCATCTGACAGCGGCGAAACCAGTTCCGGAAACAGCTCCGACAGCAGCGCGCCCGCTGCAAAAAACGTCCTTGACTGGAAGTTCAGAGAAGTAAAAGAGCCTGAGGGCAAGGATCCCGTTTACACAACTCACCCTGAAACGGTGGAAGAATTTGAGAAGGAGACAACGACCGCAAAGCCCGAAGCGATCTGCGACTACGAAAATGCAAAGGAAATAATAAAAAAATCTCCGAGATTTGCAGGGCTTGAATTTGCAGAAATAGTAAATGAAATGCACAATTACTACCTCGGCAAGTCAAATGCCATGTACAACAAACCAAAAAAGACGATCACCTTTGCCGGCTTTGATACCGATGTGAAAACGGCAAACGAAGAATATTTCCAAAGCGGTCTCTCCGGCAGCCACGCAGTAGTCTCTCTTTCTGTATCGCAGGATTATTCCCATTACGATCTGCCCGACAGCTTTGAACTTACTATAAAAAATACGGATATGACTCAGGACGAGATCTACGAGGAGGTAAAGGCGATATTCGGCTCGGAATGGGCAGAGTATTTGGTATATCAGCAGGACGAGTCCGGGAATACCGACGAGCATTCCAACACCATGAACAAGGAGATCAAAACTCCCAACAAGAATTGCTCCTATAGCTTTCAAAGATATGTATCCACTGTCAACGGTAAGACTATTGCCAGATTCAATGTGATTTTCTATGCAAAGCTCCCGGGCAATCCCCCATACGAAAACGGCTTTACGCCCGTTGAATGGGCTATTCCTCTCTCGCAGATGCTCAAGGTGGATGTAGGCGGCTCAGATTATCGCGATCCCGATACATTCTTTAATAAGGCATTCTCAGCCAACACCAAGTATGACAGCTACGATTATTCTTCAATCGATGGTCTGGATTTTACTCAGGCTATCTTCAGCGACGGCAGCGCTGTCGAAAGAATATATCTCTCAGGCTACCGTCTTCCCAAGGACAATCCATACATACCGCCATGGGGTTCGATCAGCGACATGGACTACAGACATTTCATACTGGAGACCACTCTGAAAAAGGACGCCGAGAATAATGTTACTTTAAATGATATTAGTCTGCGATACCCACTGGGTTATTATTCCGCACCCGGAAATAATATCAATAAAGACGTTCTTAACGATTTTCTCGACATTGGAACGAAAACACTCACCGACCTGTTCGGCGTTGACAGCAAGGCGCTTGAAAATATGACCTTCACCACCGATGAGGAGTCGATGGATCCCGAGCATCCTGAGATCAATTGCAGAAAGTCCGGCAGCGAGATCTATGTAAACTTTTTCGGCAATGATTGCAGAACCAAGGTCACGATCTATGCAGAAGCCATAATAAAAGGCGCAAAAGTCAAGGAAGACCCCGAATACGGCGCCTTTATGGAGATAAAATTGTGATAAGTTAGTCAGTTGCCCTGCTCTGTCGTCTGATATGCGCTTCTGTGATCTGCCCGACACTGCCGGCAGACCCTCAAAATGACACCTCATGGGCAAAGAGTGTTCTTATCTCTTTGCCCTCATATCCGGATGCACCGTGTAGATAATCAGTCTATTTCTTCTCAATGACGATAAACGGGATCTTTATTTCTGCTTCGGTCAGACCTGCATGACATCCGGGCATTTCCTGTGCCTCGAAATGGGTGTTGAATATGCTCTTGTCAGAGATCGCCAATGCAATATAATCACCGATCATATCTTCTAAGCCGTCACGATCATTTCCGGTTCCAAATAATTTCTCGGAAAAAACCTCATCTTTTGTCAGCAAAACAAAGGAATCTCCAAAATACTTGTTGAAGATCTTCGGAAAGGTTTCCTTGTATTCATCTTTTACAAAGAGGTTCAGTGTGCGCGGCTCAAAAGAAGGCTTTCGAACAAGGCAGCGCATGAGCTCGGGATAATCAAGCAGACAAAAATTCTTGCTGTCAATGTGACCATGATCCGCAGTAATAAGAAACAAAGTATCAGATAGTCCCGATACTGTTTTCTCTATCATTTTTTCAAGCTCTGTCACGATCCTGTGTGTTTCCGGACTTCCCGTTCCCGTCTTATGCATGGTAGTATCCGGTTCACTCCAATAGGCATAAATGAACTTTCTGCCCGGTTCATGACATAGCTTCTCCACATGGTTCAGGATAGCGTCCGCGCTTTGAGGATACGGCGGCATGAACGGCATAGCGGCGTATGCGCTTCCTCCTGATTCGTTTATGATCTCGATGATATTTTTGTAAGGAGTGTATCGAAAGCCGACATTGTACTCCGCTGCGGGGAAAGCTTCCTCCAAAGAATCCTCCTCCCATATCTTTTTTCCATCCGGATCAGCGGCAGACGGAACAGCGTTTTCTTTTTCCTTTTGCTGTTCTGTGTTCAAAAAAACGGTCACGTTTT
>CADBPE010000051.1 GCA_902796475.1 uncultured Ruminococcus sp. | reverse complement strand
TTCACCCTCCAAACCTCCCACAAGGGACTCTGTCCCTTGACCCTGCAAGCCTTTGAAAAGGCTTGAGCGAAAATTTTAATTTTATGTTCATACATTTTTAACTCGTTCAAAAACCCTGTTCCGTCAGCTTGCCGCTTGACAAAAATGGAATAAAAATTTATAATAAAACAGAATAAACAGTATGGGAATGTGAATGATGACGGTTTCACTTTGTATTATTGCTTATAATGAAGAAAATGTTCTTCCGGAGCTGCTCCGACAGGTAAAAGCGCAGACCTATCCTAAGGATAAGACGGAGATCGTATTGGTGAACAGCTGCTCCGAGGACGGCACAAAAGCTGTTATGGAGATGTTCGCAGAGGAAAATAAAGGCTCATACATAAATGTTCAGACGCTTGAAAATCCCCGCAAAAATCAGGCTGCGGGCTGGAATGTGGCGATCTCGAATGCTGTGGGTGACGTTATCATCCGTGTGGACGCACACGCAGAGATACCCGAAGATTTTATTGCGCAGAATATGGCTCTTATCGAAAGCGGCGAGAACGTGTGCGGCGGCGCAAGACCCTCTAAGCTTGATTCTCCTACGCCGATGAAGGAAATGCTCTTTCTTGCGGAAAGCTCCATGTTCGGCAGCTCTCCGGCAGGATACAGAAGAAAAAGCGGCGAGAAAAAATACGTTTCTTCGGTGTTTCACGGCGCATACAGGCGTCAGGTGTTTGAAAAGGTCGGCGGCTTTAATGAGGATCTTGGCAGGACCGAGGACAACGAGCTTCATTACCGTATCACAAAAGCCGGCTACAGGATATGCCAGGGCAGCGACATAATATCCTACCAGCATGTCAGAGGCAGCCTCTCCGCTATGCTCTCACAGAAGTACGGCAACGGCAAGTGGATAGGTCTTACAATGGGTGTGTGCTATCAGTGCATTTCATCGTTTCACTTTGTACCGTTCTTCTTTGCGCTGATACTGATCTGCTCACTGATGCTCTTTGTCAGCGCCTTTATCACGGGGAATATGTGGATGGCTTACCCGTTCATATTCTTCTTCGGCTGTTATCTGCTTGCGGATATTATGATGACCATAGCGGCAGCCGTTTCGGCGGAGAAAAAGTACGGAACATATTTTCTTTTGCCGGCAGTGTTCTTCCTGCTGCACTTCTGCTACGGTATCGGCACGCTTGTGGGACTTGTCCGGATACCGTTCTGGAAGCACAGCCTTAAAAAGAGAGCAAAGGAAACCGGCTTCAATGCCAGGGACGAAATAGAAAAGGTCCGCTTGAGTGTGATAGAAAACTCCGCAGCAAAAGCGGACGACAAGGCAGAGGACAAAACGGACAACAAAGAGGAGGCCGAAGAATGAACAGCGGTATAAATATCAGCAGCAGCAAAAAAGGATTCTTCAGGAAAATACTTGACGGCTTCAAGCAGATACCACTCGAGCATAAAAGCTTTGGCAAGCAGATCTTCATGCTTGCAAGGAACGACCTTATCAAAACCTACAAGGGCGCCGTTATAGGACCGTTCTGGGCAGTGATGAAGCCGCTTTTTCAGCTTTTTGTATATTGGTTCGCCTTCACGGTGGCAATGAACAGAAGTCCCGCATACGGCGGAGTGCCGTTTTTCGTGTTTGCAATGGTGGGCTTCCTGCCCTGGTGCTTTATGAGCGACTGCGTTTCAAGAGGCTCAAAGTGCATTCGTGATAACCGTCAGTTCGTTAATAAAATATCCTTCCCGGTGTCCACTATACCCACATACACCACGCTTTCAAAGTTCTATGTGCATATATTCCTTTTCGTGCTTGCGTATATATATCTTCTTTTTGCCGGCTATATGCCAAGCGTCTATCAGATACAGATCATCGGCTATTCCGGTCTGATGTTCATGTTCTTTCTGGCGCTTACCTGGTCGCTTGCTCCGATGTGCGCATTCAGCAAGGATCTTGAAAGCTTCATCACGACCATTATGTCGGGTCTTTTCTGGCTGTCGGGCGTGTGCTTCGATTCCTACCACATCAACAATGATATTATCCGCAAGATACTTCTTTTCAACCCCATGACTTATTTCAGCAACGGCTACCGCAAGGCTCTTATTTATAACCAGTGGTTCTATCAGGGCTATTATCATCCCGATTACGAGAATCTAATCTTTATTATAGAATTTGTAGTGATAATCCTTCTTGGCGTGTTCAATTATAACCGTCTCAGAAAACGCCTGCCCGACGTGCTTTGAGGAAAAGCCATGGAAGAAACATTTTTTCAAAAGCTGCAGCGTGTAAAGCTGTCAGACTTTATGCACGTTTTCCCGTTTTTGCTGGCAGTGCCGGTATCGGCGGTGTACAGGCTTTTCCGCAAGGATCTGTGGCTGGTGTGCGATAACAAAAACGAGGCGCGTGACAACGGCTACTGGTTCTTTAAGTACCTGCGTGAGCAGCATCCGGAGCAGGACTGCGTTTATGCAATAAGCAGGCGCTCTCCTGACCGCCGTAAAGTAAAAGACCTTGGCAGGGTGGTGTCATACGGCTCGCTCAGGCATTGGATATTATATCTCACCGCAAGGGCAAACATAAGCTCGCAAAAAGGCGGCAAGCCGAATGCGGCTTTGTGTTACATTCTTGAGGTAAAGGGCATACTGAAAAATATCAGAGTCTTTTTGCAGCACGGCGTTATCAAGGACGACATGGACTGGCTGCACTACGAGAATACTAAAATGCGTATGTTCGTCACCTCAACGGAGAGGGAATACCGCTTTTTGTGTGAAAAATTCGGCTATCCGGAGGGCTATATAGTGAAAACCGGACTTTGCCGCTTTGACAACCTGCAAAGCTTTACAGTCAACAAAAATCAGCTTCTGCTCATGCCCACATGGAGGAGCTGGATATCCACCCCGACATCTGCCTCAAAGGAAATAGAGGACGTGTCGGATTTTCGCAGCACAAAATACTTCAGGGCATGGAACAGCTTTCTGAAAAGTCCGGAGCTTGACAGGATACTGCGCGACAACGGGCTTACTCTGATCTTCTATCCTCATCGTGATATGCAGAAGTATCTTTCCTGTTTTGAAAAAGGCTCCGACAGGATAAAAATGGCTTCATGGCCGGAAAGCGATGTTCAGACCCTGCTTAAAGAGTCCGCTTACCTGATAACGGATTTTTCAAGCATCGCTATGGACTTTGCCTATATGAACAAGCGTCTGATGTACTATCAGTTCGATTATGACGACTTCCGCAAGGGACAGTATGCCGAGGGTTACTTCGATTACGAAAAGGACGGCTTTGGCAGAGTGTGCTATACTCTCGAAAGCGCTCTTGAGGAAATAAAAACAGCCGTATCCGAAGATCTTGCCCAGCCCGATGAATACAGTGAGCGCAGCAAGGCTTTTTTTGACCTGCGCGATGACAAAAACTGCGAGAGGACTTACAATGCAGTCAGGGAGTTAGTGACAAATGGGGAAAAGAAACGACACAGAGGTACCAAAAATTGATTTCGTGCTGCCCTGGGTAGACGGCGGCGACCCGCTCTGGCTTGCCGAAAAGGCGAAATATTCACCTTCTCCGATGGCTGACAGCGCTTCCGAGATACGTTACCGTGACTGGGACAATCTGCAGTACTGGTTCCGGGCAGTCGAGAATTTTGCTCCTTGGGTCAACGGCATTTATTTTATTACATGGGGGCATATTCCGGCGTGGCTCAACTGTAAAGCCGATAAGCTTCATATTGTGAAGCACAGCGATTATATTCCGGCGGAATACCTGCCGACCTTCAGCTCTCATACGATAGAGCTTAATATTCACAGGATAAAGGGTCTGAGTGAAAATTTCGTGTACTTCAACGATGATATGTTTCTGACAAGACCGGTCAAACCGGAGGATTTCTTCAAAAACGGCAGACCCTGCGACACCTTCGGACTTAACTGCATTTACTTCGGCGAGGACAGCGCCGGACACTTCAACGGTTCTGACCTTGAAGTGATAAACACCGAATTCAAGGGACAGAAAAAGTCCATAATGAAGCGTGACTTCCGCAAGTGGTTTTCGGGCAGAAACGGCGGAGCGGTGCGCATGAAGACCTTCCTGCTCTCTGCGTGGGACTGGTTTCCGGGCTTTCATTACGATCATCTGCCGACAGACCTTTGCAGGAGCACGATGGAGGCGGTCTGGCAGAAGTACGGAGATGTACTTGATAAGACCTGCCGTGATCGTTTCAGACAGGAATCAAACGTGAACCAGTGGCTTTTTAAATACTGGCAGCTCTGCAAGGGCAATTACGAGGTCAGATCAGGCAAATTCGGAAAGGTCTTTCATATAGACGACAACAATTTTGACGAGCTGTGTTCGGCTATCGTGAACAAGAGGTATTCAATGATATGCGTGAACGATACGCCGAAGACAACGGGATTTGAAGAGAAGAAGCAGAGGGTAAAGGAAGCTTTTGAGAGCATCCTGCCCGAAAGATCGGGCTTTGAGCTGTGAACCGGCAATAAACGGAGCTTCGGGGGAGATGAAAGTATGGATAAGATAGATTTTGTGATGATCTGGGTCGATGGCGCTGATCCTGCCTGGCGAGCCGAGAAGAATAAATACGATTCTTCAAATGAAAAGGGCGACAGCACCGAAATACGCTACCGCAGCTGGGACAATCTTCAGTATTGGTTCAGGGGCGTTGAGAAGTTTGCGCCTTGGGTCAACCGTATACACTTTGTTACATGGGGGCATCTGCCGCCCTGGATGGATACAAAGAACCCCAGACTCAACATTGTAAACCATAAGGATTATATCCCGCCGGAGTATCTGCCCACCTTCAACGCCAATACCATAGAGCTTAACCTTCACCGCATAAAGGGGCTGAGCGAGCAGTTTGTGTACTTCAATGACGATATGTTCGTTACTGCGCCCGTTGCTCCTGAGGATTTCTTCCGTGACGGCTGCCCGATGGATACATACGGTCTTGACTGTATTTACTTTGCCAAGAAAAGCGCCGGTTTTTTCAACGGAAACGATATCGAGCTTATCAATACGCACTTTGACAAGAATAAGATATTCCGTTCCAAGGACAAGCATAAGTGGTTCAGCATGAAAAACGGCGTGAAAAGAGTGATAAAGACCCGTATGCTCAACACATGGCCCTGGTTTCCGGGAATATATTATAATCACCTGCCCACCAACTTTTTAAAAGCGACATTTGAGAAGGTCTGGGAAAAGGAGGGCGACACCCTCGACCAGACGTGCAGGGATAAATTCAGGACTAAATCGAACTGCAACCAATGGCTTATGAAATTCTGGCAGCTTTGCGAGGGCATAGCCGTTCCTCGCGATAAGAAGATAGGACGCTGCTTTCATATAAAGGACAACATCTATAACGAAATGCTGGAGTCCATTTCAGCGGGCAGATATAAGCTTATCTGCGTGAATGACACTGTTGGCACCAGAGATTTTGAGCTTCAGAAGCAGCAGGTGATAGAGGCTTTCGATAAGCTGCTTCCCGAAAAGTCGAGCTTTGAGCTGTGATCAGAAAGACCACAAAGGCAGAGGAGGAATTGTGAAATGCTGAAAAGTGAGGATAACCGGATCGAAAAGGAATATCCCTTCCTGTTTTCGGTCGTTATACCTGTTTATAATGTTGAACATTATCTTGCAGAAACACTCGATTCCGTTATCGGTCAGACCATCGGCTTTGAAAATATCCAGATCATTCTTGTGAATGACGGAAGTCCCGACAACAGTGAGGAGATCTGCCTGAGCTACCGCGACAAGTATCCGGATAACATCACCTATGTCAAACAGGAAAATGCCGGAGTAAGCGCCGCCCGCAACAACGGAATAGGCTATATCAAGGGCAAATATGTCAATTTTCTGGATTCCGATGACTGCTGGGAAAAGAATGCCTTCAAATGGGTATACGCTTTCTTTGAAAAAAATTACGATCAGGTCGATGTAGTGGGCGCCCGAAAGAAATTCTTCGATGCGGCTTCCGGATATCATCATCTTGACTATAAGTTTTCGTCAACAAGGGTGATAGACCTTATCGCAAACTATGAGATGATCCAGATGGACGTTACCGGCGCTTTCATCAAGGCGGACGCCATAGGCGAGCACCGTTTTTCTCAGCACCTGAAATACGGCGAGGATGCTCAGTTCATCAACTCTATACTTCTTGAAAAGTGCAGGCTTGGCGTAGTAAGGGGCGCTACGCACCTTTACCGCAAGAGAAAGGACGAATCATCCGCTCTGCAAAACGAGCTGCGCTCCGAGAGCTATTATTTCGACTCTCCGGTCTATTTCCATCTTGATCTGATAGAGCAGTCCAAGAAAAAGTACAACAGAGTCATGGAGTTCATTCAGTATACTGTAATGTACGATATGCGCTGGCGTATTGCCAAGCAGCTTGAAGGCTATCTCTCACAGGAGGACATGGATCGCTATCGTGAGATGATAAATCAGATACTGGTAAACATTTCCGACCGTATTATATGTATGCAGAAAAATATGGGCATCGGTCAGAAGATCTATGCCCTGAATATCAAATATAAAAGGAATATATGCGCCGATCTTGAATACGACCACGGAAAGCTTTTGTTCAATAATATATGCGTTATCAATCTCTTTGACCAGAAAAACCTCCTGACAGCCGATTTCCTTGAGATAAAGGACGGCGTGCTGCATATAGAGGGAAAAGACAACATTCTTCTTGACAAGAATGATTACACCATTCAGGCGAGAGTTGACGGCGTTCTTTATGATCCTGTGCGTTTCCACACCGAAAAGTATGATGTAAATATTCTCGGTATGCTTGCCTATGAGGGCAAGGGCGTTTCGTTTGACGTGCCTATAAAGGAAGATATCGAAACAAATATTGATTTTATTATGACCTTCCGGGGCGAGTTTGTGACAAGACTGCATATAAGTCCGGGAAAGTTTGCACACATTCCCTCCAAAAGCGGCAATGCGGGCTACTGCATAGATCACGGGCGCTTTATCCGTATAAGGGATAAGGTGATAAAGGTGACGCCGTTCAGTAAGCGGCTCGAATCAAAGTACGAGGAGGACTACCGCGCATATCTTGAAAAGTCAAAGAGGGGCTATCTTGTAAAGTGGAGAATGCTCTACCGCCTGCTGGGACGCTTCTACAAAAATGTGTGGCTCATTTCAGACCGTCCGAACAAGGCAGGCGACAACGGCGAGCATCTTTTCAGATATATCTGCGAACACAAGCCCAAGGGCGTAAAGCCCTATTTCGTGATACAGAAGTCCAGCGAGGACTATGCCAAGATGAAGAAGATCGGCAAGGTAGTCGATTTCGATTCCGTTAAGTACCGTCTGATGATGCTTTTTGCAAAGATGGTCATTTCTTCACAGGCAAGCGATTATGTGCTTAATCCTTTCGGCGGCGACTATGCGTATATGTCTGATCTTTACAACTATAAATTCGTGTTCCTGCAGCACGGAATTACAAAGGACGACATTTCCGGCTGGCTGAACCGCTTCAACAAGAATATCAGCATTTTCGTCACGGCGGGCAAGCCGGAATATCAGTCAATTCTGGACGGAGATTATTTTTATGATAAAAATGTCGTAAAGCTCACGGGATTCCCAAGATTCGACCACCTTACCCGCATGGGAAAGAATGTCAGGAAAAAGGTCCTTGTCATTCCCACATGGCGAAAGACCCTGAGCAAATGCGTTGATCCGCGTACCGATACCAGCGTTTACTACGATAAATTCAAGGAGAGCGACTTTTTCGCCTTCTATAACGGGCTTATAAATCACCCGAAGCTGCTTGAATGTATGCGCCGCAAGGGCTACGAGGGACTTTTCTGTCTGCATCCGCTGTTTACCGAGCAGTATGTGGACTTTGACGAGAACGATGTTTTCAGTGTAAACAAGGGCTATGTTGACTATCAGAAGCAGTTTGCAGAGTGCGCTCTGCTTGTGACCGACTTTTCGAGCGTATTTTTCGATTTCGGCTACCTGAAAAAGCCGGTGGTTTATTCGCAGTTTGACAAGGACGAATTCTTTGCGGGACATTCCTATTCCGAGGGATATTTCAGCTATGAGGATAACGGCTTCGGACCTGTGTGCCGTGACCTTGAAGGCACTGTTGACGCTCTTGTAAAAGAGATAGAGAACGACTGCCGCAACGACCCGAAGTACATAAAGAGGATAGAGGACTTTTATCCGTTCTTTGACGATAAGAGCTGCGAGAGGGTATACAACTGCATTTGCGAGCTTGCAGAGGAGAGCAAGGACTGATTTTCTCACAAAAAATGTCAATTGTTACAAATTTGCAATAATAAATTCGTGCAAAACACTTGATATCCATTTTCGGTTGCGGTAGAATTTACAATAGCTTCAGGCGCAGATCTCTCATGCACAGATAAACGGACCGAAAGCAAACCTCAGCCGTATCGGTTCGTTTTTTGTCAGAGCAGACTGCCGCCGCAAACCGCCCCGTGAAACGGGCAAAGAAAAAGATCAGAAGGAGATATAATATGGTTTTTGCAGATCTTTTTTTTCTGTATATTTTTCTGCCTTTGTGCTTGATATGCTATTTTGTCAGTAAAAAGCTGAAGACGAAAAATACGGTACTCATCATTTTCTCACTGGTATTCTATGCATGGGGAGAGCCGCTGTACGTCATTCTGCTGCTGTTCAGCGCCGCCTTTAACTGGTTCATGGGCGGTATGATAGGACGGTATCAGGGACAGAAAAAAGCTAAAATGGCGCTTGCCGCAGGTGTGATCGTAGACGTGCTGCTTCTGGTGGTGTTCAAATACACCGGATTCCTGGTGGAAAACGTCAACGGACTGCTGCATACAGCCATACCTGTGCCGAATATCTCGCTGCCGATAGGTATCAGCTTCTTCACGTTCCAGGCTATCTCCTACATCATCGACTGCTACTGGGAGACCGTTGTGCCGCAGAGATCCTTCAAGAAATTCCTGCTGTATCTGTCGCTGTTCCCGCAGCTTATCGCCGGACCAATCGTGCGCTACAGCGTTGTCGAGAAGGAGATCGAAAAGCGCCGTTCTACCGCTGCCGATATAAGCGAGGGCGCAATGCGCTTTGTAGTTGGTCTTGCCAAAAAGGTCATAATCGCCAATAACCTTTATGCTATCGTTACTCAGTTCTACGGCGATGTAAACAAGAACCAGTATGCGGATATCTCGTCCCTTTCATTCCTTGGAACATGGTTCGTGGTGATCTGCTATTCGCTTTACGTTTATTTCGATTTCAGCGGATATTCCGATATGGCTATCGGACTCGGCCGTATGTTCGGCTTCCACTTCAACGAGAACTTCAACTATCCGTTCATATGCAAGACTATAAGTGAGTTCTGGCAGAGATGGCACATTTCTCTCAGTTCCTTCTTCAGAGATTACCTGTTCTATGTGCCGATATTCGGCAAGACGAGAAAATATCTCAACCTGTTTCTTGTGTGGTTCTGCACCGGTCTGTGGCACGGCGCAGCATGGAACTTTATCTTCTGGGGACTGTACTTCGGTCTGTTCCTGCTTCTTGAGATAAAGATCGGCAAGAAGCGCATGAAGAAATGGCCGAAGGTCCTCACGCATATTTACAGCAAGCTTATTATCGTGATAGGCTTCGGTATTTTCTGTTTCTCGGATATGACCCAGCTCGGAAACTTCTTCGTGAACATTTCGGGCGTCGGCATGATAGTAAACGGTGCAGGCTTTGCCGATCAGATAACATGGAGCGCCTTCGTCAAGAATATGTTCCTTGTTATCTTTGCAATAGCCGCATCTACGCCGATACTCCAGCAGATCAAGAAATTCTTCTTTGAATGGGGAAACAACACGGTGTACCTTACAGGAAAGATCATGGGCGCAGTGGGCTGCATGGCGCTGCTTATATGTTCAAGCATCATGCTGGTGGATTCCACCAACAACCCCTTCCTGTACTTCCGCTTCTGATACTCTGAGAAAGGAGGACAATGATGGACAACGAACAAAACACCCCGAAGAAAACCGACGGTGAGAACATTCAGAAAAAGAAAAGCTTCAACTCCTATAAGCGTTCTTCCGTAAAACAGTTTTCCTCGGTCATATCTATTCTTATAATGCTGCCCGTATTTGCGGTAATGATGATATTCTTTGTCTGCTTTCCCCGCTCAGAGGAGTCGCTGATAGAAAAGAGAAAGCTTGCAAAGTTTCCGGAATTTACAATTGAGAGCTATTTCAACGGCAGCTTCACAGCGGGCATCAACCAGTGGTTCACAGATACTTCGCCGTTCCGTGACGATCTCAAGAACAACGGCAACAGCATGAAGTCGCTTTTTGGCATAACCACTCAGGACAGCGTAAATGTAGTGGGTGATATCAAGAAGGTTCCGAAGAAAACCACGAAAAAGACCGATAATACAAGCCAGACCTCCCAGACCAGCGCTCAGACCTCCGAGACCTCCAAGCAGACAAGCGAGGTATCAAAGGATGAACCCTCTGCTCAGGAAAGCTCCGAAAGCAAGCCTCAGAAGAATTACCGTGAGCTTGACGCCGACTATACCGTTGAGAACGGCGTTATAGTTGTAAATCAGGATGGTCATTACCGCGGACTTGAGCTTTTCGGCGGCGGTTCGGGAAATGCCTATGTTGATTCCCTCAACGAGCTTCGCAGCAAGCTTGACAGCAATATCAGCATTTATTCCATGATAGTGCCGCTGCCCTGCGAATATTACACTCCTGCAAACTACGATTCCTACACTGCAAACCAGAAGGAGTACATTGACGACCTTTCTTCACGTCTTTCAGACGGCATAAAGACTGTTGACGTTGACACCGTACTTGCCGGCCATACCGAAGAAAACATTTACTGCCGCACCGATCACCACTGGACGCCGCTTGGCGCTTACTATGCGGCGGAGGAGTTTGCAAAGATCGCCGGCGTTGACTTCAAGCCGCTGAGCACTTTTACGCCCCAGACGATAGAGGGCTTTGTCGGCACAATGTACGCTTTTTCCGGCGGTGATATCAACATCAAGAACGATCCCGAGGATTTCACCTATTATATTCCGGACAATTACAGCAAGTGCAAGACTGATTTCTACGATACCGACTTCACTTATGATTATACAGGCTCCTACTTCAAGCAGGTGGGAGATTCTCAGAGCAACGCTTATCTGACCTTCTTCGGCGGCGATGAGCAGATAGTCAAGATACGCACCAATGTCAAGAACGGCAGGAAGCTTCTGATCGTTAAAGACAGCTACGGAAATGCGGTCCCCGGTTATCTGATGAATTCCTTTGAGGAAATATATATTGCCGACATGAGATACTTCCAACTGAATCTTGTTGATTTCATAGATCAGATGGGCATTACAGATGTTCTCTTTGCCATGGTGACATATTCGGCATTTGGCAATAATTCCTACAATCTGCCCGACCTGCTCACCCAGGCTCAGGGTCAGACTATCGCAGATAACTACGATAAAGGTGACGAAGAGTAAGCATCGGCGCAGAGCCTGCGCTCCCGATTTCGCGTTTATAGATAAACAAGTTTGAAACAAAGCAGCCCGCGCCAAAATACCCATCCACAAAAACACAACACAAAAGTTTCGGCGGCAAGCTGCAGTCAGATCCAAAAAACAACATTTTCGGGGGTGTCGGGGGGACTTTTCTGCAAAAGTCCCCCTGACCCGCAGGTCAGGGCGCACTTACTAAATAATGCGATCCTTTTCAGCGTAGATCAGAAAGGAAACTTTTTATGAAAGAACTTGAATATCCATTTGACTGTGAATACATTATGAAAAAAAGAAAGTCTCTTAAAAAGACTCTTCTCGCTGACGGCAGCAAGCGTATAAAGAAAAAAATAGCTGTTTTCGGCGGCTCTACTACTAATGATATAGTGGTTTATCTTGAACTTTTCCTCTTGGATCAGGGTATCGAGGCGGAATTCTATCAGTCAGAATATGCGCAGTACTGGCAGGACGCAATGTTCCCCGGTGAAGAACTGCTTAACTTTGCGCCCGATATCGTCTTTATCCATACCACTAACAGAAATATCATAAACTATCCCCATACGTCCGACAGCCGCGAACAGGTGCAGCAGCTTCTTGATAACGAATATGCAAAGTTTGAACAGATGTGGGGCAAAATATCCGAGACCTATCACTGCCCGATCATTCAGAATAATTTTGAAATGCCCTTCTACCGTCTTATGGGCAACAAGGACTGCAGCGATTACCGTGGACGTGAAAATTATCTTACCCGCCTTAACGCAAAATTCTATGAGTACGCAGAAGCTCACGAGGGCTTCTACATCAACGACATTAATTATATCTCGGCTTGCTTCGGACTCAGCAAGTGGAGCGACCCTTCATACTGGAATATGTATAAATACGCTATGTGCGTAGACGCTATTCCGGAGTTTTCCTTCAATCTTGCAAATATCATCAAGTCCGTTTTTGGAAAGAATAAAAAGGCGCTCGCTCTTGACCTTGACAATACTCTCTGGGGCGGCGTTGTGGGCGATGACGGCGTTGACGGTATCCAGATAGGGCAGGAAACAGGCGTTTCACAGACCTATTACGAGTTCCAGAGCTATATAAGATCTCTTAAAGAGCTGGGAGTTATCCTTACGGTCTGCTCCAAAAACGATCACGAGAATGCTATTGCCGGACTTAACCACCCTGAGGGCGCTCTCAGACCGGAGGATTTCATTATCATCAAGGCTAACTGGGAGAACAAGGACAGAAATATAACAGAGATAGCCAGCGAGCTGAACATTCTGCCCGATTCCATTGTTTTTGTGGACGACAATCCCGCAGAGAGAGCCATAGTCAGCGCTCAGGTCGCAGGTGTGAGAGCGCCTGTAATGGACAGCGTTGAAAATTATATTATGACTATCGACAGGAACGGCTATTTTGAGGTAACGAACTTCAGCGAGGACGATCTGAAGCGAAACGAGATGTACAAGGCGAATGCTCAGAGAGCAGCTCAGCAGGCTACCTTTGCGGATTATAAGGACTATCTGCTCAGTCTTGACATGAAGGCGGTCATAGATGATTTTATTCCGGTTTATCTGCAGCGTATAACCCAGCTTACAAATAAGAGCAACCAGTTCAATGTTACAACAAAGCGCTACACCGCCACCGAAATGGAGGAGGTTAGCGAAAGCCCCGACTATATCCGTCTTTACGGCAAGCTGACAGACAAGTTCGGAGATAACGGTGTTGTATCTGTTGTTATAGGCAGGAAGGACGGCGATGTTCTGAATATGGAACTGTGGCTTATGAGCTGCCGTGTACTCAAAAGAGACATGGAGCTTGCCATGCTTGACCGTCTTGTTGAGCGCTGCCGGGATCAGGGCATAAAGACCATCAAGGGCTATTACTATCCTACGGCAAAAAATAATATGGTTCGTGAGCTGTACGGCTTCTTTGGCTTTACCAAGATCAGCGAGGACGAAAACGGCAATACCGTCTGGGAGCTTGATGTGGCGTCCTATGAGAACAGGAACCATGTTATCGCCGTAGAGGATAATTCTGCCGTTAAATAATTATATATTATTCTGCAAAAGAAATATAATACACTGCGTATAATGTAGAATAATATTGTTAGGCTAAGGCTTGAACGAACAAAATAATTATTCATACAAAGGAGCAAGGAAACATGGATACAAAGACGATCTATGCAAGACTTAACAAGGTATTCCGTGATGTTTTTGATGACGACAGCATCACAGTGAACCCCAAGACCACCGCAGACGACATTGACGACTGGGACAGCCTTGAGCACATCACACTTATCAACGCCGTAGAGCGTGAGTTCAAGATGAAGTTCAAGATGGGCGAGGTTTCATCGATGAAGAACGTAGGCGAGATGGCGGACATCATCGCAGCCCGCGCAAAAGCATAAATAAAAAAATTATCGGGAGTGCCGGAAAGCACTTCCGATTTTGTTTTGCCGTGAGATATGACAGCGCCGTTTCCGGCTGAAAATAAAATAACTGCCGCCTGTCAGGCAGCAGTTGCGGAATGTTCTATACTGTTCTCAAAAGCTTGCAGATGAGCCGTTATTCCTCGGTCTTGATCAAATCGTACTTTTCAACGTGGGCGCACAGGGCGTCAAAGGTTTCTGCGCTAAGGTCGTGCTCAACCTTGCAGGCGTCTTCTTCGGCGATCTTGTCGGGAACGCCCAGCCTCATAAAGAAATTCTTTAAAAGGACATGACGCTTGTAGGTTTTGTTGGCAATCTCCATGCCGTCTTCAGTTATCTGAATGAAATTGTCACGATCCATTGTGATAAGTCCGCGCTCACGCAGGCGCTTGGTAGTGTATGTAACACTGGGCTTTGTAACATTCAGCTGCGCAGCTACATCTATTGAACGGACATACCCGTTTTTCTCTTTGAGAATAAGCATAGCTTCAAGATAATCCTCGATAGTTTTATCTTTGTTGTTATCGTTTTTCAAGGCCAATCCTCCCTTAATTTCTATGCTAAAATTATATCAGATGAAACCGTTATTAGTCAAGCATAACCGGAAATATAATTCTTTTATGTAATATTATTAAAAAATATGATGAATAATTATATAGTATTCTGAACAATAAGCGCAATATATCAAAGAAAAGAAAAAATCTTTCTTTGACCGATATGATTGACCGGTTGTAATTGAGGGCATCCTGACTTGATAATAGCACAATATCGTCTTAGCGGAATATCGGCAAGGGTGCTTTTATTGATGAAAGAAGAACAATAAGTCAGGGTTCAGAGTATTTGTTCTCTTTAGGCCGGTCACTTTTGTACCTTTCCTTGTCGGTGGGCTTGTCGTCTAAAAAATCGCCTTTGAAAATAAACACGCCCGCCGCAACAAACAGGGCAGCCGACACACAGAGCAGGATAATGCCCATTACGATATCATCTCCGTGTATATCAAACGGATTGTTGACATTGTAATATATTTTTATTTTTTTGCCCACATAATAATCGTTATGGTAACTTCCCAGATCCTGCATTTCGTAGTTTTTGCCGTCAACATTGTAGTATACATATGTTTTGTGGTAATATTCCGTTTTGCCCTTTGAATTGGTGCCGGAGCTTACTCGTTCTATCCTTTGTACCGTAGCTTCGGTTTCGGCAAAGCCGCTCCGGTCGGCAAAGGTTATTATGAATCCCGGGACCGCAAATATCAGCGCAAGAACAATTGAAATTAAAGAAAATATCTTTCTGAGTGTCATAATGTACCGCTCCTTTATATTTTTTATTCATCAGGGCCGAAAATCACATAGCCGTTGATAAAATCCTTCACGGCGTCGTCTGCATTTCCGTAAAAGCCGCTGTAATAGAGGATACCTTCATCATCTAATTTGCTTCGTGACTCCGCTGTGATATCCCCGCAAAGAATACATTCGGCTTCCATCATCATCACCACGCCGATGATATCGTCAACACTTTCCGCCATAGTGCCGACCATTTCGGAATCGATTATCTCAAAATCCTCAACAGTGTATATCCATAAGACTCTGGTATCCTCAAACACCCGGAAAACGCTGTTGTCCGAAGGATCCACAGTGACAGCCAATTTCATTTTTTATCATCCTTCCGAAGCTGTTATCTATGAAAATAATATACCATTTATGAAACGGTTTTGCAATACTCTAATAAATATCCGGTGCATTTGAGGCTGTTAAGCTCACAAAACGCAAGTTTTTCAGGAATGGGGATAGGGGAAAGATCTGCTTAAAATATAATAAAAAATGTATCATTAGTATATCACCAAATGGGAGCGCCGGCTCTGCGCCTGCCGCCTCTCGGCGGCGGGGTGCTTTTAAACTGACCGTTAGTAGGGGACGCCCTCTTGCGCAGGGCGTCCCCTCTCAAAAAACAGTCCACCGGACTGTT
>CADBPE010000050.1 GCA_902796475.1 uncultured Ruminococcus sp. | reverse complement strand
TCATGTTTTCTCTTCATGTTTTCTCTTCATGTTTTCTCTTCATGTTTTCTCTTATAAACAGCTGCATAAGCTAACAGCAAGCAAAACATACAGTATTAAAAAAGCGGCTTCTTTTTCATTTGAGTTTAATTATAACATAATAAGATTTGTTATGTCAAATAAAAAGAAGCCTTACCAGTGAATTATAAAATACATTTTATAATCATTTCCATCTGCCAAGAAATTTCTTTGGCTTATGAACTACCGGTATATCGAATATCTGATCTCGGTAAATGTTGACAGCGTTGGTCTTTAACCAGTCAACATAGTTTTCGCCAAGCTTTTTGTTTACACATTCATAAGCAGCCTTCGTATTGGGACGCCTTGTATCCATCGAATGAGCGTCGCTGCAGATAATGTGTGCAAGCTCCCAACTTATATATTTTAATGCGCTCACGCCCTTTATGCTCTGACCGTTGGTCACCGCAGCCGCATTTATCTGAGCAACGCAGCCTAACATTACAATATCATAAAGCTGGGTGGGATCCTGCGTAAAATAGCCGTACCTCTCAACATGAGCAAGGATAGGGGTATATCCTCTTTCAATAAGAGCTTTTACGGTATGCGTAACGCCATAGGGTCTGTGCGTAGTGGGCAGTTCTATCAGTATATAATTCGTATTTTCAAAGCAAAGCTTAGAGATATCCATTTCAAGTATTTTCATAGAGAAAAATACCTCTGCTCCAAGCTTTGTTTCTATATCAAGCTCAGAAAAGCCCTTGGTATTTTTCAGCCGCTCATAGCTGTTTTCCCGGCGGGTGAGAAACTTATCCAGAGAGATCCTTTCCGGGTTGAAATGCGGAGTAAAAACGATCTTGTCTATCCCCTGCTCCTTTTCAGCCCTGAGCAGATCCATGGAATCCTCTTCGGTTTTGGCACCGTCATCTATGCCGGGTAAAATATGGCAGTGCATATCTATCAATTTTTATCACCGGACTTTGCATTTTTTTCTTTATCTCTTTCCCTGTCTTTTGGAGAC
Organism: uncultured Ruminococcus sp.; assembly: GCA_902796475.1. Taxonomy (GTDB): domain Bacteria; phylum Bacillota; class Clostridia; order Oscillospirales; family Acutalibacteraceae; genus UBA1213. Next base: position 8,967 of record CADBPE010000050.1, on the reverse strand, counting down.
TGACCGTATCCATAACCGTAATAATAATAATAATTGTAGGAGGAGTAGCGAGAGTATGTTTCTGCGGTCTTCATGCTGTACATACTATATATAGCTCCGAGTATCTTTACGCCTGCCGAATCAAGGTTCTTCTTTGCTTTAAGAACGACGCTTCTCTCTACCTTATTATGGCTCACCACAAGAAGCGCGCCGTCCATATATTTGCCAAGCGTAGCGGCGTCTGTAACAAGAAGAACAGGCGGAGTATCATATATAATGTAGTCATACTGTGCAGCAAGCTCGTCTATGATATTCTTCATCTTTTCGCTTGCCAGAAGCTCCGACGGGTTAGGAGGCATCTTGCCGGCAAGAAGGATATCCATGTTGGAATTATCTACATGCTTTATTGCCTTTGAAAGCTCTATCTCTCCCTTGAGCACGTTGGTAAGACCTTCCGTATTTCTGCTCATCAGGATAAGCCTGTGAGCGCTGGGACGTCTGAGGTCACATTCAACAAGGCACACCTTTTTGTCGTAGCCCGAAAGAGTAAGCGCAAGGTTGACCGAAATGTTGGTCTTGCCTTCATTTGCTATGGTAGATGTTATCAGGATGTTTTTGCAGTCCTGCGCTGCCGCAATAAACTCGAAGTTCGTACATAAGCTCTTGTATGATTCCACATAAGAGAAAGGGGCGTTATCGTCCATCACGCTAAGTATTTCTTTAGTAGTCGGTTTACGAAATCTTTTTTCCATTACTTATGAAACTCCTTTCTGTCAACCTCAGGAATAATACCGATAAGCGGAACATGAAGCGTATTGATAACATCGTCTTCTGTTTTGAACTTATTGTTGACAAGCTCTTTTACAAAGACGAATGCAAGCGACAATGCAAGTCCTATCAGAGCGCCGATGAGAGCGTTTCTTCTGGAATTAGGGCTTACCGGGTTTCCGTTGTTGTCTATGCTCGCCTCACTTATTACCTTAACGGAGCCTGCCTCTACCATGTCGGCGATTATGGGCGGCGCCACGTTTACTATTTCTTCCATTACCTTTTCGGCAAAATCGATATTCGGATATGTCATTGTGATCCTGAATACCTGAGTCTTGTTTACAGAAGAAACGCTTACGCATTTATTGAGCTGCAGATATGTCATATTAAGGTTAAGATTGTCAATAACCTTCTGAAGCACCGTATCAGACTTGATGATGATCGCATAAACCTCTGCGAGATCCTGTGCAGCAGTAAGCTCGGTAGTGCTGTAAGTGGTTTTGTCGGTAGATTTGTTATTGACAATGAGGGTTGCGCTTGCCGAATATTGCTTGGTGATTATAAAACGCGAATAAACATAAAACCCAGCGCCAAACAGCAGCGTGACCACGATAATCAATATCAGATTCCTTTTTAATACTCTGAGTATAACACCGAGGTCGATCTCTTTTTCCGATCGTTTCTCAATATTTTCTTCCATAAGCACACTCCCCATTTTCCTTTATAATCTCAAACTGCGGACATAAAGTTATATTCTTTTTGCAAAATTATATTTTAGCCAAAAAGTATTATAATAAAATCGTTTATTAATGTCAATACAAGCCGCAGTTTTTCTATACATTCAACAAGTTTATCGGAAAAACTTCAAATAATTTCCTTATAATTCCAATCATTTAACTCGATCACAATAATTAATTTCAAACATAACATATATAGATACATAGGGCAATAATCGTCAGATTATTTTTCCATTATATTGGCAGTATTTCATAAATTTGCCATTATCATCTCAATTGAGTTGAATAAGGTTATTGACAAGCTGTATAATTGGTAGTATAATAAGCGTGTATAAAAATTCCGGATGACGGATTTTTATCACAATAAATTCACTTCAAGGAAGGAAATGTAGTATGAAAAAGTTTTTCAAAGCTCTTTCAGTCTGCTCACTGGCAGCAGCTATGACTGTAGGCGCATCTGCAACAGCTTTTGCAGCCGGCATCAACGCAGCTGAGCAGAAGATTCTTGATGAGCTGAACACTACTGTTACCATGGCAGGTACTGAGAAGTCTTTGCCGGTTGTTTACATCAACCAGGCTGAGAACTATCTTAACACTGTTGAGATAACAGATGCAGAAGCTGATGAGATCATCAAAAGGATCGAGACCGTCAAGAGCTACCTGACAAGCACAGGCGCAGCAAAATATGATGATCTTACAGATGCACAGATCGATGAGTTCTTCGCTCTTTGCCAGGACGTTGTTAGCGTGATCAACCTGAAGATCGCATACAACAAGGCAACAAGAGTTGTTACTATCGTTGATTCTACCGGCGCTGTTATCTTCACTTGCCAGATCGGCAACCCCGGCTACAATCCCGGCGGCTCAGAAGATCCCGGCAAAACAGATCCCGGTAAGACCGATCCCACCATCGATCCCAACCCGATCATCAAGACCGGTTTTGACTTCAACATCCCCGGTGTGACCGCAGTTGCCGGACTCGGCATCCTCCTTGTTTCTGCTGCTGGTGTTTACTTCATCCGCACAAAGAAAAAGGCTGAGGATAATGCATAAGACTCATCGCTCACGCAAAAAGTCTTTATATGGGAAGGATATGATTATTCTTCCCATAGTTTTTTGCGTTTTGATTTTTTTGATATGTCTTGTGGTAATTATTCCCTCTACCGCATCATTTCAGAGTACGGCGAGCCTGTTTTTCTCGGACAGAGAGAAAAATTTTTCCAATGATTATGTGAATATCTTCGTTCCGGTCGAAGAAAGCTACGACGAGTCTGAAACATCCGCTGAAAGCTCCCAGACCTCGAAAGCCGAGCCTAAAAAGCAGGAAACTGTAAATATCGCAAACTTTACTTTCCCTGCTTACGGCAACCAGTTCGGCGAGCTTATAATTGAGGATTGTCAGATACACGCAAAGCTTTTCTTCGGCTATGATGATATCGCGCTCAGAAACGGCGTTTGTATATACAGTGGGAGTTTTATTCCCGGATACGGCAAGACCATACTTGTTGCAGGACACAACAACACCTATTTCAATGGTCTTAAATATGCCCAGAAGGGGCAGATCGTGAAGATCAGAACAAACTATGGCAATTACAAATATGAGATAACCGATATGCAGATACATGACGAGAACGACCGTTCCGCTTATGACCTTAAAGCAGATTCGGAAAATCTTATAATGTATACCTGTTATCCCTTTGATGAGCTTGGACTTACTCCTAACAGATATTTTGTATATGCTAAGCTTATATCCGGTCCGGTCATAGACAAAAAGGCTTGAACAGCAAAGCTTAAAAGGAGGAAGGTCTTATGTCAGAAGATGAGGAGATACAGGGCAGCGAAGCTGCTGCCGGATCCGAAGATAATAACGAACATGAACACGAGCATGAACACAGGCACTCGCACAGCCATCGGCACAAGTCAAAAGCAAAGCCTGTTCTCTATTCGGTGCTTGCTTTCTTTCTGGCGTTTGCGCTGTTCCTGCTTTCCTGCTGCGCCGTACTGCACTTCACTGTTTTTTCAAAGGACTATATGCTTGGTCTGATGAGAAACAACGGCTATTATGAAATGGTCAGATCTGAATTACAGAGCGGTCTGGAAAACCTTGTAGACGCAAGCGGATTCAACAAGCAGTTTTCAGAAGACTTTGCAAGAAGCTATGATATTCAGAAGGCTGTAGAAGAGTACATCTCCTCCTTCTATTCCGGAGACAGCACTCTTGTAAATACAGTCCCCTTCAAGCAGCAGCTTTATTCCGCAATAGACGTTTATATAGCGGATAATAATATAACGGTAACAGATGAGACCAGAAAGAATATCTCTTACTTTGTAAACGAAGCGACACAGATATATGTTGCTCAGATCTCTATACCGTTTTTCTCTACTATTGCAAACTACATCTACAAGGCAAGGAATGTGCTGAATATAGTCACCGTTTCCCTTGGCGTTTTTGCGCTTGTTATTGTGGCTGTCATATTCTTCACCAATAGCTACAAGCACAGGAGATTCAGATATCTGTTCATGGCGAGTTCGGGCGCAGCATTAGCCGTACTGGTTCTGCCAACGCTGCTTTTGCTCTCGGACAAGGTCAGGAAGATCAATCTGGAAACACGTTCTATATACAGTCTGTTTGTAAATTACTTTAACACGTTATTTTACAATTTTTATATATGGGCAGGCGTGTTGACGGTGATATCGGTTATCCTGTTTGTTCTTTACGTTAAGCACTACAAGCATGTGCTTAACTCATAGATCATAAGTTCTTATATATATAACAGCAAAGACCTTACTGTTGAGTCATTCAGCAGTAAGGTCTTTTTTTCGTTATTCAGCTTTCGATCCTTACACGGTTTTTGCGGAACCAGTAGTCCAGCTGGATAATATACGCCAGTATCTGCGGCGCGCGCATAAGCTGTCCGTACCACGGAGAGGAAATGCGCTCGGGATCATTTATTATCGCTTCAACTCCCGCCGGCTCGATTATCCCGTACAGCGGTGAGCTGTGGTCATGGATGATCTCATTCGCAGCGGCTGCGCATAACTTGAAATACATGGGATCATGCGTTTTCGGGTACGGACTTTTCTTCCTGTCAATTATGCTGTCGGGCAGGAGTCCTCTGAACGCTTCTCTCACGATACCCTTTTCCCTGCCATGCATCGCCTTTATATCCCATGGCAGATTGTAAGCATAATCCACTATGCGATAGTCACAGAACGGTACTCTTACCTCAAGCCCGTTGTACATGGACATGCGGTCCTTCCTGTCAAGCAGCGTTTGCATGAACCAGTAGAAGTTCAGCGAGAACATCTCTCTCATTCGGCGGTCGGTGGGACTGTCCTGCGGGAGCTTTGACGTATGGATACAGGTGTCAAGATACCTTTGGCGAACGTATTCTTCTCCTCTCGGCAGTATCCCCGATTTCAGCACAGAACGCCGTACATCAAGCGATCTTGACCAGGGGAATGTGTCCTCAAACAGGATGTCCCGGTTATGATACCAGGGATATCCTCCGAAAAGCTCATCTGCACATTCTCCAGAAAGAGCTACCGTGAAGTCCTCCTTTATCACACCGCAAAAAAGCAGTAGAGAAGCGTCCACGTCTGTCATACCGGGCAGGTCACGGGCGTCCACCGCCATTTTAAGGCTGCGGAAAAGCAGATCGTTATTGATGGTAACGCCATGATGTCTCGAACCTATTGCCGCTGACATTATACCGATAAAATCGCTGTCCGGAGTGGGCTGAAAAAGACTGCTGCGAAAATACTTGCGGTTGTCCTTGTAGTCCACCGAATAGGTGTCTATCGCGCCTCTTCCCTCACGGCGGCTCTTTTCTGAGGCAATATAGGAGATTATGCTGGAATCAAGACCGCCTGAGAGAAAACAGCAAAGCGGTACGTCCGACACAAGCTGTCTTTCTACCGAATCGGTGATAAGCGAACGCACATGCTCCACGCTCTGAGCGGGACTTTCGGTGTGCTCGTGCGCAGTTAGTGTATAATACCGCCGTCTTTGCAGTTTTTCGCCGTTGTATGTCGCCCACTCGCCGGGCAGCAGCTCGCTTATATCCCTGTACACACCCTGACCAAGCGTTCTGCCGGGACCTATGAGAAGCAGTTCACACAGTCCCTCTTCATTTATCACCGGCTCAACCAGCGGATTCTGAAGCAGAGTGTTTATTTCCGACGCAAAAATAAGCCCCTCGCTGTAACGGCTGAAAAACAGCGGCTTAACGCCTATCCTGTCACGGGCAAGATAAAGCCTGCGCTGAGATTCATCATACACAGCAAAGGCAAAAATACCGTTAAGATGTTCTGCGCAGCTTTCGCCCCATTGAATATATGAGGTCAGCACTACCTCGGTGTCGCTTTGGGTAATGAATCTGTGACCGGCTGCGCTAAGCTCATCCCGCAGCTCGGCGGTGTTGTAAAGCTCGCCGTTGTACACTATGGTAATATTTCCGTTACGGACAGGCTTGGTCATAGGCTGAGCGCCGTTTTCAGGGTCGATGACCGCAAGGCGGCGATGTATAAGACAGATATCCTCCCGCAGGACGATACCGCTGTCATCAGGTCCACGCCTTGCAAGGCTCTCGGACATTCTTGATATTACCGGCATCTCATTTTTCATATTCCTGCGCTTATCAAACCAACCTGCTATACCGCACATAAGCACCCTCCTGAAAAATATTGCTTCTGTATCCGCAGCGTTCCGGAAAAGCTGCGTTTTTCAAAAGCTATTTGCGCAGTGACTTTACTCTCAGTGTCAGCACAAAAAGCACAGACATTATTATCAGCGCCGCCGCTCCCCAGATATTTGCGGAGGAATATTCCACCATCGTACCGTTTAATGTGACCGATGCTGACACTGCCTGCTGATCTGCGCTGCACACAATATATACTATTACAGATGAGAGAAAAGCGTTCATAAGACGGAACATAAAAAAGCGCAGTCTGCTTATGCCTGTATCGCCCAGAACAGCGAATATCTGGAAATGCACACACAGTCCGCCAAAGCCGACCGCAAACGCAAACAGCCACAGCGGACAGCCGCCCTCTGCAATACTGCTGCTCGCCCGTGTCACCTCGGTAAGAATATAGAAAAAATTATCCGCAAACGGAATATCAGCCCCTAAAAAGCGCAGCGCCGTACTTATGGAGCCGTTCACGCCCGACGCATCGCACACCCGGATGAATCCTCCGAAGATCGCCACCATAGCCGTAAGGCTTATTACGGAGCCTGCCGCATCAGTCACAGATGAAATAAACGCTCCTGTCAGACCGGCGCTTTTTGTGTCCGGCCTGATTTCGGGCGTTTCGTCCTTGACCGGAAGCTTTGTCTGTCCGGAAATATCTCCCCTGCCGTATATGAAACCGGCAGCAATGCCTATGATTATCCCGGAGATAAGCTGCGAAAAATAAAGTGTCACGCCAAGTGAGGTATTGTGCAGAAGCAGAGTACCCACGCCGGTTATGAGAAACGCCGGACCTGAACACACGCAGAATGACATCATCTGCTCCGCCTGACGCGCATTTATGCTGCCGCGCTCGTATAGCAGACGCACACACTTTGCCCCTACCGGAAAGCCGCCTGCAAAGCTGAGAAAGATCGCCGCAGCGCATGACGCCGGAAGTCTGAAAATACGCCTTGTGACCGGCGAAAGAAGTGCGCCTATGCTGTCGGCAGCGCCGGAGCGGATAACAAACGCAGATACAGCCATAAACGGAAAAAGCGAAGGCACTAACAGTTCGGCAGCGCCCCGCAGTCCTGCCGACACTCCTGAGGCTGCATCGGCTGAAAATATGAGCAGCGCCGCCATTACCATGACTGTAAGCAAAACTGTAAGACCCGCCGCTGTTTTTGAGATAACCCGGTATTTCATAGCATCACCCGTTAAAATATATGCTGAGGGTGATTTTTTTATTTTAGCAAGCATAAAATGTGACATCGGAGCTGAACGGGGTGAGATGATGAGAAGGAAGCCTGGGAACAAAAAGGAGCCGAAATGCGGTTCTATGCTTATGGCGCATCTCGGGGCGGTACACATGGAGCTTACCTCAAACCGTGAGGTCGTTTTTGAGGGCAGCAGGGGGATAATCGAATACGGCAGCAGTTCAATAAAAATAAACGCGGGCAAGTATGTTGTCGCTTTCAACGGCAGAAATCTGCGCATTATAAGCATGAATGACTGTGACCTGCTGATACAGGGGTTCATCACGTCGATAGATTATATTTTTTAGGCGGGAGATCAATTTTACACTGGGGAAAAAACTTCCTGAAAAACTTGTATCATGTGTCTTTTGACGCGGGTAAGCTATGAATGTGAACACGAGAAAACAGACTTTGTGTTAATGACATCAGCGGAGGTAAATATGATCGTTTTGAGACTTCTCAGGTGGCTGTTCGGATATGCGCAGCTGCAAATAGACGGCAGATTTCCCGAACGGTTCGTGAATCTTGCCGCTAAAAAGGGCTTTATTATCTGGAACATGGAAAATTCCGGTGAAGCGATACTCGTTTTTGCAAGACGCGGCGATATTCCCGGTCTGCGGCAGACTGCGGAAAAAACCGGAAATTCCTTACATACAATCAAGGAATACGGTCTGCCGCAGTTTGCGCAAAAATACCGGGAACGCTGCGGTCTTCTCGTGGGACTGGCTCTGGCTGCGGGATTCTGCTTTTTCATGTCGGGCTTTGTATGGAATATAACCGTTAAAGTGCCCGATACTGTCAACGAGTATGAGATACGCGCGCTTCTGCGTGACTGCGGCGTTTATGAGGGCATGAGAAGCAGCGCCGTAAACACCGATGCGGTAGTTGACCATATATGCTCCACCGATGACCGCATAAGCTGGATGACCATTAATATCATGGGTACCGATGCAGAGGTTTGTGTCAGTCCGCGTCTGCCCAAGCCGGAGCAGGCTGGCAATACCGCCCGATTCAGCAATCTGAAATCGACCTCGGACGGGACTGTGACCCGTGTGAATGTATATAAGGGTACTGCAAATGTGAGCGCCGGCGATGGTATCCGTAAAAATCAGCTTCTTGTAAGCGGGCTTATGGAGTACAACAACGGAAAAACCGTACTCACCGATGCGCAGGCTCTTGTTTTTGCGCGCACACACAGGAACGTCAGTATTTCCATACCGAAAAATGCCGTAATGCCGGTCGAATGCAGCAGCAATATCCGGCGGGATATGCGGATCTTCGGGCTTAGTCTGCCGCTGTCGCTGAGCAGCCCGCCGGACGGCAATTTTACAAAGCTCGTTAAGAGAAGCGTATTCACTCTGTCGGGACATGCCATTCCGATTATCGTGAACGAAGAGCTATGCAGGACATACAAAAATGAGCCTGTCCTTCCCGACCGTCAGAGGGCTGAATCGGTCTTGAAAAACAGGCTTGCTCTTTATGAATTTTTTATGCTTGCTTCGGCTGACCATGCAAGCGTGATATCCCGCAGGATCAGCATAAGCGAAAACGGCG
>CADBPE010000049.1 GCA_902796475.1 uncultured Ruminococcus sp. | reverse complement strand
TCCGCAGACGTTTTTTCTTGTGCGCTTCATTGAACGCGGCAGCCGCATTGCGGCGGCGTGGAAATTTTGCTTTTGGGTGTTATTTTTTGGCTCAGCTCTGACCGTCAGCGTTTGATGTTTCGGATTCTGAGGTCTCGCCGCCTATGCCTGTTGCCTCAATACCGGCGCTCTTCTGAATAGCCTTGATGATATCGTCAAAAGACTTTTTAGCGTCAGGATTATCCTTTATCGCATCGGCAACAATACCGCTCTGCCCCTCGCTGTTGATGAACTCGGTCACGGCAGAGAAAAGACCTATCACAAGAGAACAAACAAGTCCGAAGATAAGACCAAGCACACCGAAAATTATCCCGGCTTTTCTGGGACCCTTCTTATCCTTATCTTTAGTGGACAAAGCGCCGAACACAATACCGACAATGCACAGAGCAACTCCCGCCCATGAAATAATAAAATTAACATTTCCGTAGAAGCTTGCCCTGCCGTCAATGCCGAAGCCGGTGAGCTTCTCCATTGGCAAAAATATAGTAAGAGCAAGACACCCTATACCTGCCAGTGACAGGAAAAGCCCGATGATACCTTTAACATTCTTTTTCATAAATTATTGTCTCCTTTTTCCCTATTATAAGCATACATAAAAGGTCATTTTGCAGTACCGAGCGAAAGCTTCCCTGACGTGTCCTCGGTGATGATCTCACGTTCCTTTGCCCGGTCTATCGCATAGTCTATCGTATTTTCAATTACCGCTCCGAGTCTGGGATAACCGAACTTCTTCGCTGTTTCCCTGATGAGATCCTTCCTTGAAAGACTTATCTGCTCCTCAATGACCTCTTTCAAAGCGTTGGTTATCTCAAATGAAGATACCTCGTCCATTGCCCGCTTTCCGCCTGAGCCGTCCTCTATCCTGTAAATGCTGTAATCATCGGGCACCTGATCCGGCTTCCAGAAGAAAAGATTCTCTCCGTCCCTTGTCGTTCTGTGATCCACCTTTGCAAGCGCTGAATCAAGCTTCGATTCGGCTTTGGCTGTCATACGGGTAACGCCCCATGCCGCCAGCGTCTTTCGGTAAAGAGCCTTACGGCTTATGGGCGCTTCATTGTCGATTATCCTGCGCATAACGGCAAGTATCCGGTTCTCGGCTGTATCGGCGTTGAAGTCGTCGGCGCTGCCTATCTGTAATATCGCCGTTCCTTTATAAGCTGTTCCAGCAGAGCGATAGGTTTCCTCCTTCTGCTCGTAAAGCTTTTCGATCTCCATGCTCTGCTCGGCAGCGGCAGCGGTCACTGCCTTTTCCTCGGCTGCCTGTGCCTTGCAGCGTTCAAGCTCTTCTTTTATCATGGTGAGTACCTTTTTCTTGTCGTCAAGCCACTCCATTGTCCACACACGCATTATGCGCCAGCCAAGTCCGCCGAGTACGCCGGGCTGCAGAATGAATCTGTCGGTAGCGGTAGAGCTTGCGCTGTTGCTGCCGTCAAGAAGAATACCAAGAAGATATTTGTCGGGATCGTCAGGTGAGATAATGCCAAGGTCTATCCTGTATTCGGAACAGCCTATGCTGCACCTTACGCTGAATCCCTGTTTTTCAAGTTCCTCGGCTATCTGCGTTATAAGCGGGTCAACCTCGGCAACTGACGTTCCCGCCTTTGCGGCAAGAGCTGCCTTTCCTCGCTGAGCGTACTCCAGAAACGCCTTCAGACCTGCCACACCCTCGGCTCTGGTTCTCGAAAGGTCGATCTGTTCGGGTCTGAGAGTAGAATATACTATCATCTGCTTTCTTGCGCGTGATACGGCTACATTAAGTCTGCGCCAGCCGCCGTCACGGTTAAGCGGACCGAAATTCATGCTGATGCGGCCCTCCTTGTCCGGTCCGTAGCCAACGGAGAACAGTATCACATCTCTTTCATCGCCCTGAACATTTTCAAGATTCTTTATAAAGACAGGCTCCGGAGAATTTCTGTCCTTGTCCTCTAACTCAGGGTGCTTTACAAAGGCTTCGGCAAGCATATCGTCAATAAGATTCTGCTGTACCGAGCTGAATGTCACCACGCCTATGCTGTCGGTATCGCCGCTCTGCATTCTGCGTATTATCTCGTTTACTACGGCTTCGGCTTCGGCGCGGTTCTGCTTGCTGCGTCCCTTGTCGTAGCTGCCCTCGACAGGCACAAAGCTCACCGCCGAACGCAGATCGTTCGTAGACGGGAATGTAAAAAGCTTGTTGTCGTAGTATTTCATGTTGCTGAATGCGATAAGGCTTTCGTGACGCGAACGGTAATGCCATTTCAGATACATCTGCGGCATGGATATGGAAAGGCAGTCGTCCAGCAGACTTTCCAGATCTTCAAGCTCCATGTTGTCCTCGTCGGAGCGTGTAGTGCTGAAAAAGTTGGTCGGCGGAAGCTGGTTCGGGTCGCCTACTATAACTACGTTTTCACCTCTGGCAATGGTGCCTACAGCTTCGCTTGTGGGCAGCTGTGAAGCCTCGTCAAATATCACAAGATCAAACTTAGGAAATGACGGGTCAATATACTGAGCCACCGATATCGGGCTCATAAGCATACACGGACAAAGCTTCCTGAGAAGATTCGGTATCTGGTCGAACAGCCTGCGTATGGAAAGCATTCTGCCGTTGCTCTTTATGGCTTTTTTGAGAATACCTATCTCTGACGAAGCGGCGCCTGCGCCCGAACCCGCCGGAACATTGGCTGAAAGCCGGGCTACAAGTTCATTTATCGTGAGCATGCGGAACCTGTCTGTAAGCTCCTTGTACTGCTTTATGGTATCCTCAAAGCGTGAGCCGCGGAAGCTTTTAAGGATCGCATCACTGCGGAGAGTCTTTAATATCAGCGCAAAATAGAGGTTGGCTTCATAAGCGTCGAGCAGTTCATTGTATTTAAGAGCGCCCTTTTCCCAAGCGGCGGAAACACATTCCAGTCCGAAGCCCTGAAGCTTATTCTTTTCCTCCTGAAGCGCTGTCCACGACTTCAGAAGATCCATATTTTCGGAATATCCTGCAAGTCTTTCAGAGTACTCTCTTATGTGGTCACGCCCCATTTCAAGAGGGGTAGAAAACTGTATTTTGTACGTTTCGAGCATAAATTCCTGTATTTTGCAGAATGAAGCGATATCTGCGCAGGCAGCCCTTGCGCCGTTATCCTTGAGCAAATAGAATATACCCTCACGGTACTTTGCCCGTCTGGTCTGATCTGCGCTGTCGATGGCTTTCTTTACTATAAGAGAAAAGTCCACAGCCTTGCGGATATAACTCCAGTCCGATCTGACGCCGCTGAATGCGCTGCCGATATAATTGGTCATTTCAGACGAAAAAGCGTCTATTTCCTGACGCAGAGCAAGCACAGCCCTGATGCGCTCGTACTCTCCGGTGAGATCATCCTTTGTTATCGAAGCGGGCTTTTTTGAATAGAGCCTCAGCTCCTTGACAAGCTTGTTTAGTCCCATTGACCTTGCAAGCACCCAGCTTGCCTCAGCCTGTCTCTGACGCATAGCGGCGTCTGCGGTGTTGTAGGTGAGAACGCTTTCATCATAATCGCTGATAAGAGCAGAATACAAAGAGTTGTAATTATCTCCGACATTACAGTATTCGATTATTTTTTTGGCTTTCATTTCGCCGTCGTCCGCAAGAGCGACTGCCGGGAATATCTGCGCGCCGTCATTCTGAGCCGCTGCCTTGTTAATAGCTATCAGTTCTTCAAGCACCTTTCGTGAGCGTTCGGAAACGCCTATCGCGCCGGCAGCAGTATCTGCGGCTCTTCCTGCCTTATCTGCGATTATAAGGGTCTCTCTGAGCCTGCCTTCAAGATCGTCCCTCAGTTCAAGAGAGTATTCGTCAAGAGCACAGCCCCTCCATGGCGCCTGTTCAAACGGACCTGTCTCTTCGGCAGCAACAGAAAAACGTCTGACGGCTTCGCGGAATACTCCGGCGTTTCGTTCTGTGACTGCATCGGTAAAGCTGCGGTCAAGAGCAAGCTTTCCTTTGAATCTTACATTTGCTTCGTAACGCTCGATAGCCTCATACACCGAGCAGCCGTACTCACGCTTTTTATGCAAGGCAGCAACGGCGCTGTTGAACTCCGTTCTGATGCTGTAAAGTCTGTCCGCAACTGCCTGATGCTCCTCCGGCGGCTTTATCCTGCCGACCTCAAGAGCTTTGTTGAGCTGAGAAAGCACGACATTCTTGCTCGTCTTATTCGAGTGCAGTTCAAGACAGAACGGGTCAAGTCCGATAGCTGCCAGACGCTTCTGCACCACGCTGAGCGCTGCCATTTTTTCTGCGGCAAAAAGGACCGTTTTGCCGTTGTACAGGGCGTTGGCTATCATATTCGTGATGGTCTGCGATTTACCCGTACCGGGCGGACCGTGAAGAACAAAGCTGCGTTTGCCCGACGCCGCCGCTATCGCCACAAGCTGCGAGGAATCCGCACTGAGCGGAACTGCAAGATCTGCCGGCTTGAAAACAGCCTCCACGTTCTTTGCGTCAAACGGCAGTTCTTCGGCTGTCCAGTTCATTTTGCCGTCCATGAGAGAGGATACGACCTTGTTCTTTTTCAGCTCGTCCGCTCTGCTGCGTATGTCGTTCCACATAACGAACTGTCCGAAGGAGAAAAGTCCGATAAACGCCATGTCAACAAGATTCCAGCGGCTTTTTTCCATTATCGCCTGTCTTACCGTGTGGAAGATCAGCGGCAGATCAATACCGTGTTCGTCCTCCGGCAGGGTGTCAAGACCGGTTATTTTTATCGAGAATATCTGTCTAAGATATTCAAGCAGGGTGGTATTTATCCTTGCTTCCTCCTGACGGCTGCGTATTACATAGCCGCCGCTTCTCAGACTTCTCACTATGTCGATAGGCACCAGCACCACAGGGGCATATCTTGCCTTTTCGGAAATATCGCTTTCAAACCACTTCAAAAAGCCCAGCGCAAGGAACATTGTATTTGTGCCGTTTTCCTCCATGCTCACCTTTGCCGAACGGAACATATTTTTCAGCTGAAGATTCAGATCCTCTGCCGAAAGGAACGTCCTCACCCTGCCGTTTTTCATTTCCTGAGCGGCAATGCTTTCGACAAGCTCCTTCTCGTTTTCCATCTCGTACATTTTAGCGCTTCGCATTGTCGCAGTCCAGTCAGAGGGCGCTTCAAGCACACGCAGATTTTTCCCGTCAGAAAGTCCGTCCTCAAGCAGACCAAGCTCCGATACCATAAGCTGCAGAGAGCTTTTTCCGGGACGGAAATTCAGCAGAGAATTTCTCAATGAAAAATCAAGCAGCTTGCGTTCCCATACGCACTGCTTTGTAAGCTTTTCCTCACCATTATTTAGCGTTTCCATGTGACGCTGTTCAAGACTTTTTGGCGCTTTTGCGCTGATCCTTTCAAAATCCGTTTCGCCGCCGTCATTTGCATACACGTCACGGGCATTATCCAGCCTCAGCGGGATAGGTCTTATACTGCTCCCGCGGCAGCGCTGTACATCGACAACACCTTCAAATTCGTTTGATTCGTCAATATGCGAATTGCCGTGAATAACAGCCTTGTCAAAGTCGATATTATTTCCTGCGGTAAAGTCGGTACATTCCACGAAAAGCAGTTCCTCACTGCCCTTTACAAGTCTTTTTTCAAAAGCCGAAATATCATCGACCATGCAGTCCGCAAAGGTCTCCTCGTTCAGACGGCAGCCCGCAAAGGCATGACCCTTTGTGAATGCTATAAGCGGATAAAGTCCCACAGCTTCAAGACACGCGGCATACAGCACCGAAAGGTCAAGACAGGTGCCAAGTCTTTGACCGATAACGACATGCGGCAGGCGTATTCTCTGACCACGCATTTCATAGCTTGCCATAGGGCTTGTGTATGCAATGTTGAGCGACCTGAGAGCCGCATACACAGCCGCCATCTGCATTTTTACGTTATCGGGATTTTCTGTCTGGTAGCCCGTAAACGAGGGAGAGCCTGTCCACTTTTGCAGATACTCTCCGGCTTTGCTCACGACCTCGGCTATCCTCGGATGGTTGGGCGTAACAAAAGCGGTTATCATCTCAGGCATTACCCGCAGACCGCTCCACTGATCGAAAGCAAGAAGTTCAACATCGCCTGCAGACTCAAAAATACATTCTTCGCCGCTGTACACGCCTATGCTCATAGTACCGGCAAGCTTTTCGGTAAGCGAATACAGATACTCCGCCGAAAGCTTTATTCTGACGGGGCTTATCTCTACCGAGCCGCCCGCCGCAACAGCCGGGATACTGCATTTGTATTCCTTAGCGAATGCCGGTTCACAGGTGATTTTAAGTGTAAGTTCTTTAAGCAGTTCGTCCGAACCGTTCCTTACGGTGACAGACCTTACTATCGGCACATAGTTCTGCTGCATGGCAAAGTTTATAGACGAATTCATCACGGTCTGGACGCTGATCTTATTATCCATACTGTTCCTCCTCTGCATCAGGATAGGGATAAAAATATTTAAAAATTCAGAGATCATTTACTAATACCGATCAAGCGATATTATCCTCAAAACGCCCTGCGGGCGTTACCATCACCCCTGCCCCTCTTCCAGAGGAAGAGGGGAAAGTTCTTAGTGGGCTGGCGCCCTCTTACACCCTAATATCATTTTAAGAAAAAACACAAATGAAAATTAATCTCCCTGTCAGACACATGACCGGTAACAGCGGTAGCAGTACAGGTAACAGAAAAAATTTTGTACTGTTACCTCAAAGAACCGCTCTTTATGCGTCTTTCGGGACATGGTAACAATGGTAGCAGTAAATTATCAAAAAACTTATTGCAGATAAAACTTCATAGATCAATTCTGAAACTTTTATAAACTGCTGTTACTGATACCGGCAGTTTTACTTTATCAGGTGAACGCCTTATCCGTCAGGAGCTTGATCAATTCATCAAAGCCGCCCTTTGAATAAGCGGAGATATCTCTGTTCTCCTTGTTGATAATACAATC
>CADBPE010000048.1 GCA_902796475.1 uncultured Ruminococcus sp. | reverse complement strand
CTGCGGAGCGCGACCAGGGCGCTGCCCTGGACCTGCAAGCCTTTGAAAAGGCTTGAGCGAAACTTTTGTGTTTGGTTTTTGGCTTGATATTTTGGTGCGCAGGTAATTACGTTTCCGCTCGATTATCTGTGAACGCGAATAAATCAAAAAGAAGCCGATGGTGAGATCGGCTTCCTCGAATCAGTTATTACTTATCAACAGCATCCTTGAATGCCTTTCCTGCCTTGAAAGCGGGAACTTTTGATGCGGGGATCGTGATAGGCTCCTTTGTCTGAGGATTGCAGCCCTGTCTCTCACTTCTCTCGTGACGCTCAAAGGTACCGAAACCGACTATGCGGATCTCATTGCCGGCAGCAACGTTCTCAACGATAGTATCGATCATTGCTGTAACTGCCTTCTCGGCGTCTTTCTTTGAGAGCTGCGCTCTTTCAGCTACCTCAGCGATAAGTTCTGTCTTGTTCATTTGTTCTTCCTCCGTGTTAATTAATGTGTTGAAATGTCATCCCAGAAGCTTTTGTATTTCTTCGGGATTTAATTTCTGTATCTCAATGCCCTTTTCATCGGCATAAGTCTCCAGACTTCTGAACCGATTTGTAAAATCATCACAGGCATCATACAGCGCATTTTCGCAGTCCGCATTCATGCTTCTTGACATACCCACAACAGAAAACAGCAGCTCGCCCACCTTCTTACGATAGGCTTCCTTATCGTCATTTTTCATAAGTTCCTTCAGCTCGCTGAGCTTTCTTTGCGTTTCGTCAAAGGCTTCATCGGGCGACTTCGGCTCAATCCCGCCTCGCTCCGCCTTTTTCCAGAGCTTTTCGCTCCTCATCAGGGCTGGCAGGGCTTTCGATACGCTGTCCATCGCTTCGCTTGCCTTACTCTGGGACTTGGACTGCATCTTTATCTGATCCCAGTTTTTCAGCACCTCCTCAGGCGTATCGGCATTGACATTTCCGAATACATGAGGGTGTCTGAATATCATCTTCTTGCAGACCTCATCAGCTGCATCGTCAAGATCAAAGCTTCCCTGCTCCGTCTCAAGAACGCAGTGAAAAACGACCTGCAAAAGCACGTCACCCAGCTCTTCACGAAGATGCTCGGTGCTTTTTTCATTGATAGCCTCGACCGCTTCATAGACCTCCTCGATGAAGTCCCTGCGCAGGGACTCGTGGGTCTGCACCTTATCCCAAGGGCAGCCGTCCGGCGCTCTGAGCTGCTTTACGATATCGACAAGATCATATACGTTATATCGGTCTTTAAATGAAAAATCCACAGGAACATCCTCCTAAGCCGTTTTACCGTGCGTTATCTATTTTACCTTATAAGCTTGCGTTTTTCAAGTAGTTTTACAATTTTATTTCCTTTTGGCATCTGCAAAACATCTTCCCGCTTGATAGCCCTGAAAACAAACAGAGCGATTATATAAGCGATAATAGCCACAACAACAGCAAGCGCAGTCGCTATTGTCTGCTTGAAGAAATAGTCAAAGAATATCTCAGAGAAATAAGCGGCTGCTCCGCATACAAGACCGGCAAGCAGCGGCTTAACGAAGATCGATACAAAGTCCGGCACTATTTTGGTCTGACGGCAAAGCACGAACAGAGCCATTACCGTCACAAAGCCGTAGCACACTATGGAGCCGATGTTTGCGCCCTGAATGTTGATCTCCGGTATGCCGACAAGAATATAGTTTACAAGGATTTTTATGCACATTCCTATGGTAAACAGCTTCAAAGGAACGTCCATTCTGCCGACAGCCTGAAGCATGCTGCAAAGCGGCGTACTTGTGGCTATAAAAATAACCGAAATGCCCATTACCACCAGAACTCGTGAGCCGATATCCACCTCGTTTGCGACAGAGCCGCCGTGATAGATAAGCGACAGCAGCGGTTCTGCCAAAACCGACATGCCTATTCCCGAAGGTATCGTGACCAGCGTGGTCACTCTCATGACTGTTTCCATGCTCTTTTTGAGCTGCTCCTTGTTGCCGCTTGTCCAGGCAGCCGTTACAGATGGCAGCGCCGTAGTGCCGAACACCTGTGTTACCGCTGTAACAAGCATCATAAGCGTAAGAGCAATGCCGTAGCAGCCGTAGAGAAAAGTATGAGTAGCGCCGTCGTTTAGGACATTATCGGGTATAAGCGAGCCGTAGACCCCTAAAAGCGCATCGGGATTCGTCTGCATTATGTGGTCTATCCTTATATTTACGAGCATGGAATCCACCATGTCGGCAAGGCTCATGATTATCGCTCCAAGACCGATAGGGATAGCAGTGCGCACCATTACTTTAAGAGTAGCATTAACAGGTCTCGGACGCGGAGAGCTGAGCAGCTCTTCACGGGTAATGCCGTCACCGCCGCGCTTATAGCGTATATACAGAAACAGGAAGCCGAACACGGAGCCCAGCGATATACCTGTGATAGCTGCGCCGATAGCAATAGGGATTATCACCGACTCGGCTTCTATCACATTTGCGCATTTGGTGCCGAAAACATAACCTGTGGCTTCATATTTGCTCATACCTATCTCTGTGACGACGTAAGACGCCGTAAAGCCTAAAAACAGCTTGCAGGACGCCTCTATTATCTCCGAAACTGCCGTTGGCACCATGTTGCGCATACCCTCAAAGTATCCTCTGTAAATGGACATAAGGCAGCCGAAGAAGATCGTCGGCGACAGGCACAGCAGCGCAAAAATGGCGTTGTCTGCGTGGATAAGCTTTACATAGATAAATCCGCCCAGTATCATTATCAAAAAGCACAGACAGCCTGCAATAACAAATATAGGAACGGAGATCCTATGTATCTGCTTAACGTCCCTGTAATGTTTTTTCGTTATGCTCTCCGAGACCATTCTTGAAATGGCTATCGGAAATCCTGCGGTTGAGAGCATAAAAAGCGGATTATAAAGCGCATAAGCAGAATTGAAAAGTCCCGTTCCCACTCCTCCGAACTGATTGGAGAGAAGTATCTTATAGACCATGCCCATAAGCTTGACTATTATCATGCTTGAACCAAGCACCATTGCGCCCTTCAGAAATGACTGCGATTTTCTGCCAGACTTAGTTTTCCCCACTGAAACACTTCCCTTCCTGACCGGGTCTCCGGAGCTGCGGGACAAGCACACGCCGCTTGAAGGTCCCGAACTGCCGGAAATAATATGCACCGCATAATATTCTTATACGGTGCATGACAATTTCAGATCAGACGTCCTCGTCCATGATCTCCTCTGCGAAACCAAGCAGTTCTTCCTCGGAATATTCCTCCTCGGATACGTTCTGCTCCAGCTTTGTTCCGCACTTGCTGCAGAATACTGCGCCCCTTGTATTATAGGTACCGCATGAGGTACACTTGACCTTTTTCTCTGATTTAGCGATCATTTCGTTAATGCGGGCAAGCTCGCTGTTAAGCTCGGTAATGGCTGCAACAAGCTTTTCAATGTTCTTATCGTAGTTTTTGCCGGTAGTCTGCGCCTCGTAGCACACTCTGCCGAGTATACGGTATTTCTTTGAAAGCTCTGTTCTTATATCAAGAGAAGCAAGTCTCAGCTTTGATTTATCAAAAACATTTCCTGCCTTTTTTCCGACTGTATCTACCGCTGATTTCGCATTCAGAAGTACGTCTTCCATTATGCTCATTGTTCATTCCTCCTGTGAAAGTCGTTTTATCTACAACATTATACCATCATTGCGATGATTCTTCAATACTTTTAAGTTGATTATTTCCCGAATTTCATGCAAAATACATGGATTTTTCTATATCTTTTTTCTGTCATGAATAATCGTAAAGACCGCCGCCGATAAATTCACGCATCAGGGAATTTTCCGGTACAACAGAGCTGTCTATACTCACAAATCTGCGCAGCGAAGAGCTCAGACGCTCGGCAACCTTTCCGGCGTCGCTTTCTGGGTCTACGGTCGCAAGCAGTTCAAGCGCATAGTTTCTCATAATACACGGCTCATAAATGTGGATAGTATTCAGCGTAAAGTCGCTGTTGTACCTGTACGGACGTATATTCTTCTGCTCGCCCTCGATCACATCTGACCACATCTCGATAAGGTTCTGCGTTGAAGCGCCACGGAAAAGGTTATCCCTTACGATCCTGCGCACCAGACGCACATCTCTGTTAGAGAGCACATAATCCTCGCTGCTTTTCACGCCCTGTTTTACGGCTACATAAACCTTGCTTACAAATTCACGGTTTATCGCATCGTCAAAGATCGGATTGAGCGCGTGTATCCCCTCTATTATCACAACGGAATCATCTCTCAGCTCAAGGTGCCTTGTTTTGCCGCTGCGCCTGCTGTTCGGAAAATCGTAAACGGGGATATCGCATTCGCCGGTAGTCGCCATAAGCTGCACGCACTTCTTCATAAGAGGAATGTCAAGAGCCTCGATAGACTCAAAGTCGTATTTGCCGTCGGGCAGCCTGCGTATAAATTCCTTTCCAAGATAAAAATCATCCATAGAGACCATGATAGTGTGGCAGCCCTTTTTGCGAAACGCCTCATCTATCTTTTTGCCGGTTGTCGTTTTGCCGCTGCTTGAAGGTCCTGACAGAAATATTATATGGTGCTTTACGGGAATATCCATTATCCTGTCAACGATAAGCTGTATATCGTTATGGAAAAGCTTTTCGACCGTCCGGACAAAGTCCTCCGGATTACTTCTTGCCTCAGCGTTGATACGGTGGATATCACAGGCATATCTGCGATATGTATTCAGCCAGTTCAGCATAGAATGTCTTCACCCTTTCCTTTCTGCTTAACAGCGTTTCAAAGCCGTTTATATATTCATACGGATATTTGTAGTTGAATATGCGTTCAAGCTGCTCAGAAGCAGGTTTTTTCAGCTTTGTAACGGCTCCTGCCCCTACCCCTAAGATAGTATGCGTTTCGTCCATGACAAAAACATTGTACAGCCCGTCAAAGCCGTCCTTTGCCCAGCCGACATTTTCAAGATTGCCCTCCATGCGTGTCTGTCGGTAGAGATAGTAGGGATGATAGCCCTCGTCGGTGAGTTTTCTTTCACAATAGCGCAGCATTCCCGCCGCCGGACTTTCTCCGGCAGTGTCAAGCTCTCTGCCTTGCATGGCAAGATGTGACGAACGCTTCATCGCAAGAGTATGGACCGTCACGCTCTCCGGCGAAAGCCCGCATATTTTGTCAAGAGTAGCTGTAAAGCTTTCTATATTGTCAGTCGGCAGTCCGGCAATAAGATCCATATTTATGTGTTTAAATCCAAGCTCACGGGCAAGAGCAAAGGCGTCAAGCGTCTGACGGGCGCTGTGGCGTCTGCCTATTGCCTTCAGAACATCGTCATTTAGAGTCTGCGGGTTAATGCTTATCCTGTCTGCCCCGCCGTTTTTGATGGCAAGCAGCTTTTCGCGGTCTATCGTGTCCGGACGTCCCGCTTCAACAGTAAATTCACGGCAGGTACTCATGTCAAAGCTGCTCCTGAGCGCTGCAATGAGCCTTGTAAGCTGTTCTGCGCTGAGCGTGGTCGGCGTTCCGCCGCCGATATATACGCTCTCCAGTGTAAGCTCACATTCCTCCGCTATCTGCGCGGTCGCCCCGATCTCCCTCAAAAGAAGCTCAAAATATGGGTCTATGAGCTTTTTGGCGCTCTCTATGGTCTGAGACACGAACGAGCAATATGAGCATCTTGACGGACAGAATGGTATTGAAACATAAAGGCTGAAAGAACGCGGCTTGCTGAGCGCAAGTATCTTCTTCTCGTGCTTTTCGGTAGCTGCGCTCAGAGCAGTTTTCTCCTCAGAAACCAGAAGTTCCTCTGTAAAATAGCGTTTTGCGCTTTCTTCTCCGCAGCTTTCGGCAAGCCTGCGGAAAAGCTTGATGGGACGCACACCCGTAAGTATGCCCCAAGGCTGCTTTTTGCCCGTCAGCCTGACAAGAATATTGTAAAGGTGAACAGCTATACAGCGTTCCGTGTCCTTTTCTGTGTCGTCAGAAAAAGCGACCGTACCGCTTTCCTCCGCAAAAAAGCCGTCCTTTTCAACAGAAACATACACTTTGACGCCGTTCTCTGTTTCGTCTGTCAGCGCAGTAACGAGCGGGAGCGGCTTTTCGTCCGGCAGCTCACGGATAACGCTTATTTTATCATTAGGGAAAAACAAACGGACAAGATTTTCCGTTTCGTAGTGAAAACCGTTGTTAATATAAATCGTCATGGCAGGAATTTCCTTATATAAATGTTATATTGGCGCTCAAGCTCCATAGTCGATTCGGGACCGTGACCGCAGTAGACCCTGTAATTTTCTTCAAGCGCTGCAAGTCTTTCCATCGAGCGGTACATATCATGCAGACTGCCGGTAGGAACATCGGTGCGTCCGGTAGTGCCGCTTATCAGTGTGTCGCCTGTAAAAATGCAGTCGTCTATAATATAGCAAATGCCTCCTTTGGTATGTCCCGGAGTGGCAAGCGCCTTTATCTTACAGCTTCCGAACGGCAGCTCATCGCCCTCATCAACAGTTATATCCGGCTTGAAATGCCTGCAGCTCAGTCCGAAATGATAGCCAAGATTAAGATTATCCTTTGATGTAAAGTCCTTGTCGCCTTCACCTATCACTATCCTGACATCCGGATATTCCTCTTTAAGATGCGCAACACCGGCTATATGGTCAAAATGTCCGTGTGTAAGGAGGATATACTTCAGCTTTTCGGCGCCGAACCTGTCAATGCACTCCTCCAGACTGCCGGAAACATCTCCGGGATCCACCAGAAGAGACACTCCGCTTTCTTCATTTGTGACAAAAAAGCAATTTGCCATAAGCTCTCCCAACGGGAAGCATTTTACATTAAGCATTTCTATCCTTCCTTTCCCTCACTGCGCATTTTCTGTAAAGCATATCACTTTACACATTTACGCAAGGTCTTTTGTATCTATTATGAGTGTCACAGGACCGTCATTCAGCAGTCTGACCTGCATATCAGCGCCAAAAATGCCCCTTTCGACCTTTGAAACGCCGTTTTTCTTCATACATTCGCAGAAGTATTCATACAGCGGTTCCGCTGTTTCAGGTCTGGCTGCAGCGTCAAAGCTTGGACGTCTGCCCTTGCGGCAATTGCCGCACAGTGTAAAATTCGACACGACAAGAACGCCGCCGTCTATATCAGCCAGCGAAAGGTTCATTTTATCGTCATTGTCCTTAAAAACTCTCAGCCCCGATATCTTTGCGCTGAGCTTTTCCGCCTGTTTTTCGGTATCTCCCTGTTCAACTCCGAGAAGTATAAGGAAACCACGATCTATCTGACCGGTAATATTATTGTCAACAGTGACCGAGCATCCGGACACTAACTGTATAACTGCTTTCATTGATCTTCATTCCTTTATATGGGAATTTTGCCCTTCGGGGCTGCTTCGCTTTGGCCATGCAGGTTCCCCTGCGCCCCTTTCCTGAAACCGCCGGATCATCAGGCTCTGCCTATGGAAACTATGCCGTTGATGCCGCTCAATCTTGATATGACAGATCTGAGATGGTTGATGCCGTTTACGGTTATAGTGACCTCAACCACCGCCATTCCGTTCTTAGCTTCCCTTGAATTCAGCGCATGGATAAACAGGTGCATTGCCGAAAGCTGATTTGTAATATCCGCCAGAAGTCCTGTGCGGTCGGTGGCGGTTATCTGGAGAGTGGACTGGAACGTTTCGTTTGAAATATGCTCCGCCCATTCCGCTTTGACCCAGCGCTCAGGCTCCTCACAGTCATTTATATTCTTAGGCACATTGCTGCATGTGCGCTTATGAATGGACACACCGTATCCCCTTGTGATGAATCCGATGATCTCATCGCCGGGCAGCGGGTTGCAGCAGCGTGAATATTTTACAAGACAGTCATCTATGCCCTCGATATGGACGCCGCCGCTGATCTTCTTCTTAGGCGGCTCGGTGATCACTACGGGCGCCGGCTCTGTTTCGGCGTAGCGCTTGATATATTCCTCCTTGAGCTTTGGCAGTATCCTCCACAGCTGGATGCCGCCGTAGCCTATCGAAGCATAGAAATCCTCAAGGGTGTTGCAGTTCTGGCGGCGCATGGTGTCGGCAAGGAATTCCTCTATCTCATTATCCGGAACGTGTATGCTGAGACGCCTGAACTCAGTTTCAAGCTGGGTGCGCCCCTCGATTATATTCTCGTCACGCTTCTCACGCTTGAACCAGAGCCTTATCTTGCTCCTTGCTTCGCTTGTCTTTACAATGTTGAGCCAGTCACGCTTGGGACCGCCCTCCTCCTTGGATGTGATGATCTCAACGATCTCGCCGGTTTTTACACGGTAGTCTATGGGGACTATCCTCTTATCGACCTTTGCGCCGATCATGCGGTTGCCCACGCCGGAATGAATGGCATAAGCCACATCTATCACCGTCGCGCCTGCCGGCAGACTGATAACGTCTCCCTTTGGTGTAAAAATAAAGACCTCCTCCGGCACAAGATCCATCTTGATAGTACGAACAATATCGGTAGAGTCGTTGTCGCTCTGATTTTCAAGCATTTTGCGGATCCATGCAAGACGCTCATCAAGAGAGTCCTTCTTGGTAATGCCCTCTTTATACTTCCAGTGGGCGGCAATACCGTATTCAGCAGTATAGTGCATTTCCCATGTCCTTATCTGGACCTCAAAGGGAACGCCCTCTTTGCCTATTACGGTGGTGTGAAGACTCTGGTACATATTCGGCTTCGGCGTGGAAATATAGTCCTTGAAGCGGTTGGGCAGCGGCTTGTACATATCGTGAACGATGCCCAGCACGTTATAGCAGTCGGCAACGGTATCTACAATGACCCTTACCGCAAAAATATCGAATATCTGATCCATGGTCTTGCCTTTTACGAAGGTTTTCTTGTATATGCCATGAATACTCTTTACACGCCCTGAAATGTATACGTTGTGTATCTCGCCTTTAAGACGCTCGTACAGGTTCTGCTTTATCTCGGCAACAAAGTTTATCCTGTCCTTGCTCTTGCTTTCAAGCTGTCGCTCTATCTCGGCATAGCCTACCGGGTCAAGATAGCGTATAGAAAGATCCTCCAGCTCCTCCTTGATCGCCCTTATTCCAAGGCGGTGAGCTATCGGCGCATAGACCTCCATCACTTCAAGAGCCTTGTCACGGCGGTGCTGCTCCTTCATGCACTCAAGCGTGCGCATATTGTGGAGCCTGTCGGCAAGCTTTATGATAATGACCCGTATGTCGTTGGACATTGCTATAAGCATCTTGCGGATATTCTCGGCCTGCTGCTCTTCACGGGACGAATAGGGGATTTTTCCCAGCTTGGTAACGCCGTCTATCAGTCCGGCTATCTCCTGACCGAAAAGACCCACTATTTCGTCAAGCGTTACGGGAGTATCCTCAACAACATCGTGAAGCAGCGCAGCGGCAAGTGATTCCGAATCCATGCCAAGCTCCGCAAGTATACAGGCTACCGATGTGGGATGAAGGATATACGGAATGCCTGAAGCGCGGCGCTGATCACCGTGTTTTTCCTCAGCAAATCTGTAAGCCTTCTCCACAAGGTCGAAATCGTAGCCGTGGTCACTTTTCTTCATAAGCTCTACAAGCTCATGATAATCCTGGTAGTATTTGTGTTGAATTTCAGACATTACCTGTATCCTCCTTTAACCTTTTATAAATTTCCGACGAATTGAGATCCACCTTGGGTGAATCAAGCAGCTCCAGCATCATGTCGTCACCGGCACGGCTGTATTTTATAAGCTGCAGCTCCTTCATTATATCAAATATAATGAGCATCTTGAAAGCGCCGATAGTCGGGCTGCCAAGTGCAGAAAGGACGGAATCAACTGTGTAAAGACCCTTTCCGGTCTTTTTGATATATCTGTAAATTGCGGCAAATTCATCTCTTGTGGGATATTTGTCCTTTATCTCCGGACGGATCACGCCTTTTTTGTACTGATCGTAAAGCTGTTCTTCAAGCATAGCCTTTTCGCTGTCAAACTCTGACGGCTTAATGTCGCGTATGCTGAAAGAAAGATATTCCTTTTGCTTATATATATTTATGTCGAGAGCAACCGCAAAATCAAGAAGCATGCCCTCCTTATACGGAAACTCCTCCGGCGAGGTCGAAAACTTCATCAGATTAAGCCTTGAATTGCCTCTTGAAACGCACAATTTTATATGCTTGCCGCCCGACATCGGCACTATCTTCTCAAGAAGCATATTGTTTATGCCAAAGACCGGCTTCGGGTTGCCGTATCCGAATGGTTCAAAATGCGAAAGCTGGTGTACCATATCCGTGACAATGGTGCCGGGATTCAGCTTGCAGTCAATTTTTACAGACAGCAGCGGCATACTGTCAAGCTTGTCGGCATAATCGTTTATAGCCTTGCGGAAAGCCTCTATGTTCTCCTTTTTAATGCTGAGACCGGCAGCCATAGGATGACCGCCGAATTTTGTAAGATATCCGGAACAGGCAAAAATAGCGTCCACAAGAGAAAAGCCCTGTACGCTTCTGCCTGACGCCTTGCATATCTCGTCATCCTCGGAGATGATTATACAGGGCTTGCCGAATCTTTCGGTTATCTTTGACGCCACAATGCCTATAACGCCTGCATTCCAGCCCTTGCCCGAAACCACAAGCACTCTGTCGCAGGTAAGGCGCTCTTCCCTGTTCAGTTTTTCGCAGATAGAATCATATATGTCGTTTTCTATGGACTGACGCTTGGAATTCAGCTCGCTAAGCTTTTGGGCAAGCTCAAAGGAACGCTCGCCGTCCTCAGTCAGAAGCAGCTCCAGAGCATCATAAGGCGAGCCAAGACGTCCGGCTGCGTTTATCCTTGGCGCCAGACGGAAAGCAATATTTCCTGCGCTTACATTATCTATCTGCGCGGCATCTATAAGATCGGCTATTCCCTGACGTTCGGTATTGCATATCTGGGTAAGTCCTGCTTTGACTATGGCGCGGTTTACAGAGCAAAGCGGAACAAGATCGGCAATAGTGCCAAACGCGGCAAGCTCCGAGTAATTTTCCACTATCTGAAGTCTGTTGCCGTCGATAGCTATTGCAAGCATCAGGGCAATACCTGCGCCGCAGTAGTCCTTGAACGGTGAATTATCATCTATACGGTGAGGATCGACCACCGCGCACGCCTTCGGCAGAATATCCTGCGGCGTATGGTGATCCGTCACGACCACGTCAATATCAAGCTTTTCGGCATAATTTATCTCGTCTATCGCCGAAATGCCGTTGTCAACGGTAACGATAAGCTTCACGCCCTGCTCATAAAGCTTATCTACGGCATCCATGTTCATGCCGTAGCCTTCTGTCATGCGGTCAGGAATATAGTACATCACATCTGCAAACATTGAGCATAAATACGAATACAGCAGTGCCGTTGCTGTAACTCCGTCACAGTCGTAGTCGCCGTAAACACATATCTTCTCGCCCTTTTTCACAGCCTCCTTGATGCGCTTCACTGCCCTGTCCATATCCTTGATCTCAAAGGGATCCGGCAGACGGCAGTCAGTATCAAAGAATTCCTCAATGCTCTTCTGTTCGGTAATATTCCTTATTGTAAGAAGAATGGCGGTAAAAGCCGGCAGACCGTATTTTTCAGCCAGCATTTTTACCATTGACTTATCAAGCTCCGAATATACCCATTTCTTCATTCCTTCACCGCCCTTTTCTTTTCATAATATAATAACATTTTTTTTTGATAAGTTCAATATTTAAAGCATAGCGCAGAGGCCCTTTTTTGCAAAAATATTATACAATAGAAAATGTTGAAACTTGTAGATTTTACGCAAACACCGTAACTTACAGCTTTTGAATGAGCAAATAAATTTTGTCTGATTCACAAAAACAATTATGCGCTGCAAAATCCGGTCAAGTCATTCATGCGCATTTGGCAAAAAGCACTATAATTTCCGGTTTTATGCAGCCGTTTTTTTATTATTGGTATTGTTATAGGTATTGATTCAACATACCGCATTATGATATACTGCATTATACGATAATTATTTCAGGCATCAAGCCCGCTGAAAAGGAGAGTTTATACGGAATGAAGATCAATATCAAAGCTATTACAGCCGCTTTGCTTTGCGGCGCCGTGATCGTGTGCAGCGCCTGCTCCGGAGCAAAGTCCGGCAGCGACAGTCAGAGCAGTGCCGAGAGCGGATCAAGCGCAGTATCCGAGACTGTTTCGGAAAGCAAAAACGATAATAAAAACATCGCAGACGAAAGCAAAGCCGAAAATGAGAGCAGCTCCGACGAGAGCAAAAACGATGATGAGAGCAGCGCTGACAAAAGCAAAATCGAAGATGAGAGCAGCTCCGACGAGAGCAAAAACGATGATGAGAGCAGCGCTGACGAGAGCAAAAACGAAGATGAGAGCAGCTCCGACGAGAGCAAAAACGAAGATGAGAGCAGCGAAGAGACCTCAAAGGAAAGCTCACACAGCAAGCCCGACCCTTCTGACAGCAAGGAAAAGGGCGATCTTCCCGCTCTTCCCGACGATGACGGGCAGGATGTCGGATATATGTCAAACGGCATTCTCATCTACAACAGAACGGCGTATGAGCTTTTCTACGGATATGACGAGCTTGCAAAGGACTATTCCGCAGCTATTTCAAAATTCAAAAACGCTCTCGGCGACGGCGTAAAGATGTACA
Source organism: uncultured Ruminococcus sp. (assembly GCA_902796475.1). Lineage (GTDB taxonomy): Bacteria > Bacillota > Clostridia > Oscillospirales > Acutalibacteraceae > UBA1213. The sequence continues at coordinate 6,330 of CADBPE010000048.1, read as the reverse complement.
ATGTGCTGGTACCCACACACTGCGGCGTAACTCTGCCGGAGAGGTTCTTCGGCGAGTACGGTCTGCCGGATCAGAAAGAATATCTGGACACGATCATCAATTCATACTCGGCGGATATCATAGGCATAAACGCTTATGACATTATCGCTCATCACAGAGATGAGTATGTTTATTTCAACAGTGACCATCACTGGACAGGACTTGCCGCATACTACGCCTACAAGGCATTCTGCCAGACAGCCGGAGTTGATTGTATCCCGCTTTCGGAAATGACCGAGGGCACCATAGAGGGCTATTACGGCAGTCTTACAAACTACATTGATGAATCACTGGTCGATCCCGACACCGTTCACTATTACACAATGGACGCGGACACGTCTACCATGAAGTATGACAGCTACGGTCAGGACGAACAGGTTACAGCTCTTATACACAGCTATGCTTCGCCCTATTTTGCATACGGTGTTTTCCTTGGCGGCGACAATCCCCTGATGGTATGCAAAAACAACGGCGGCAACGGTAAGAAGGTAGTCGTTATACACGAATCCTACGGCAACGCATTCTGCCCGTACATTGCTTTTACTTACAGCGAAACGCACATGATAGATTTCCGTGATGTTGAGTTTGATCTGAAAAAATATATAAACGACAACGGCATTGATGAAGTAATATTCATCAGCAACGCAATGTCGTCCGCCACCCCGTTCCTGACCGAAAAGATAGCCGATTTCGGCAGCTAATGCGCATACGCCGCATTATCGACATACAAAAAGACCTCCCGACAAGGCAATGTCAGCACCTTAAGGTAATTGGGGCTCTGCCCCAAACCCTGCAAGGGGCTCTGCCCCTTGACCCCGCCGCCTTTGAAAAGGCGGGCGAAACTTTTGTGTTTGGTTAAGTTGATGACATTGCCCGACAAGGGAGGTTTTTTCTTGCGAAAGGCGCATCCTGTTTTTATGCAAAAAAAGAGAGAACCGCAGTTCTCTCTTAAAGCATATCAATCTTTTTCCGCTTTTTTAGCTTCTCTGGCTTCCTTCTCTTTTTTGTGCTTCTTGCCAATAAGCAGCAGCCACATTACAGGCACCGCCACCGCAAACAGACCTAACGCAATGTATGTTATAGTCTCACCGGTATCAATATACGGATTCGGCTCGCTGTTATCACCCGGCGCATCGCCTACTGCCGTGAATATCCACTTAAATATCACTTCGCCCTCGATATGAGCCTTGCCTGTTTTGGGACGCACGACCTTTATGCCGTTGAAGTCGTATATTCTGTGTCCCTCATCAACCGCACCGTCATAATTTCCGTTGGCATTCCAGGTTATCTCGGCTCGCAGTACCCGGCTCTCACCCGGACCGTACTTTCCAAGGGAAAGCGGCTCCTCACGGACATCCGGAGCGCCGTCACCTGTGACCTTGCCGCTGTATACAAGACGATTATCAAGAAAAAGTTTCAGAACGCATTCATTTTCAAGATCTATATCTCCGTATTTTGTCATTGGCTGCGCATTGAAGAAGATCTTGTATCCGGCATCCTCACGCAGATTCATTATCTGAATGTTCTTGGTATATACCTCGCCGGGCGTCATATCCTCTACTTCAAAGAAATATTCACCATTTTCACTTACGCTGTTTCCGTTGTCATCAAGCACAACAAGCTTTTCCGGCAAACCGGCCACTGTACCGGCTCTCAGTTCATCCGCAAAGGCAGTAAGAGCAGCCATACTAAATACAAGCACTGCCGCAAGCAATACAGCTATTAACTTTTCGGCACGTTTTAGCATACAGCAGGGCTCCTTTTGATCTGAGTTAGTATGATCCGATACACATTCCTATAATTGCGCCGGACATATCATTTCAAGTTTGCCGGCATGAAAATATGTGCAGTTATCTATCAGTTGATATCAGAAAAGCATGCAGTCTGATACTCACATTTGACTTATAGTCCCTGATAAGCATAACAACACCCTATAAATTTACATTGTTTAACTAAATACCCAATAACCATTATACTCTTTTTTCAGGAAAAATCAAGTAGATATCGGCAATTTTTATAAAAAAATTAAAAATGTCAAACAAGAAATATAAAATATTAAACAGTTATCACTTTTCATAGATCATAAGGCGGTTTCTGACATATCAACCGGATTCTTATATAAAAAAAACGTTTTTCCTGATCTATTTCCCTGTCACACTCTGAACAACGGTGTATCCTCCTATAAATGTAACCTTAATCTCCTTCCTGCTTACGGCTTCTATCCTGGAAATTATCCTTCCTGTCAGCACATTGTCAAAGGAATATATCGGCTCAAGCTCTTTAAGCAGCCTTTTTGCAGACGATTCACGAAGAGCATTGCGTTTATGTATGGTCTGCCTGTTCCTGAGATCTCTCAGCTGCTCAGCAAGCCCGGCCTCTCGGTCGTTCAGATATCTTAAACGGTCATTCATGTCTTCAAAATCAGCGCCGCTTATATTTGACAGAATACGATCCCTGTCCGCTTCTATCTGCGCAAGCTCCGCGTGAATGTCGTGAATATATTTCTCGATAGTGCTGTCCACCGGTATAGCATTGCTCTCATATATGCTCTCCCCTGCATCGGCAAATTTTCCGACAACCGAATTTATAGCATTCACTACGGCATTTTGCAAGGGCATTTCATGGTAAGACGGCGATCTCGGACATTTCTTGCCCTCCATCCTGTTTTTGCAGCGCCATACAGGTATCCTTCCCGCCTTTTCTATCCATGCGGTGCGCTTATAAAACCCGCCGCAATAAGGACATACCAGCACCCTGCTCAGAATGTATTTTGTGCTGCGTTCGGCAGGCAGCAAGCTGTCTTCTTTATTGTTACGCCTGCGCCTTCGCCTTTCAAGTTCAAGCTGAGCCGCATCAAAGGTGCTGCGGTCAACTATGGCAGCATGACAGTTCTGCACCAGAAACATGGGCTTTTCTCCGTGATTTTTCTTCCTGTCATGGGTAATGCAGTTTATTGTTACGGTCTTTTGCAAAAGAGCGTCGCCGGCGTACTTTTCGTTTTTCAGTATCTGATAGACGTTGTAGCGCCTCCACTTGTCGCTGCCGCTGCGGCGCTTGGCTCTCATATTTGTAAGATCTTCGGCGATCTCTGTGGCTTTCGCGCCGGCTGCATACTGACTGAAAATATATCTGACGATCTCCGCTTCCTCCTCGATGATATAGGGCTTTCCGTTTTCGTCAAGACGGTAGCCTATCATCTGATCTGTTTTGTACCACACCTTGCCCTCACGGAACGCCTTCTGAATGCCCCACTGCGAGCTCTTGCTGATAGACTCGCTTTCAGCCTGTGCAAACGCCGCAAAAAGATCAAGCTGAAACTCCGATCTTGCCGAGGATGTATCAATATTTTCCTTTTCAAAAACGACCCTTACTCCCAGCGATTTCAGCTCACGGGCATATTGTATGCTGTCAACGATATTGCGGGAAAAGCGGCTTATGCTTTTGCATATAATAAGGTCTATCTCCCCTTTTCTTGCCATTCTGATCATTTTCAGGAACTGCTTTCTGTTTTTGGTCCCTGTTCCGGATATTCCTTCATCGGCGAATATCCCCACAAGCCTCCAGTTCGGTTTGCTGATTATCATATCGGTAAAATAGCTTACCTGCGTTTCAAATGACGACTGCTGCTCAACGCTGCCGGTAGACACACGGCAGTATGCCGCTACCCTTAATATCTCACCTGTTTCATTAAGTTCTGCCGGTCTTCTTTTGGCGGGAATAAGCGTCACGCTTGGTACTGTATTCATTCTTCATTCTCCTATCGGTCTTATACTTTGATATTTTATCCCGGCAAATTCAGAGATCATTTCTCTTATGCGCAGGATATCGGCGTCATTGCTTTTTATTTTGCTGAGTATCGCTTTTTTCATTTCTTCAGCTTCCTCGCTGTATATCATCTCAAAAGTCTCCTCCCTTTCGAGAAATTTTTCTGCCTTAGCCGACCTTCGGAATGACGGCGGCTTCATTTCCTGTACCCTGTTAAAAACATCCTTTTCAACTATTGCAGGAAATCCGTTTTTGCCGGTATAAACGCTCTTATACAATATAGCGCTGACCTTTTTTATCGACTTATCGCGTGAGTCGCTGAAAAACGGTATTTGCTCCTCATACAGCTTTTTGCCTATCGCATACACCCCTGTGCCGTTCATACGCATATCGAATATTCTTAGTATCTGCATACGTTCTTGTTCGTTTACGATTATCCTTCCTTTTTTCATGCCGTAACCATACGGATAGTTTCTTGCGCTCATGTCAGGTTCTCCTTTACTTTTATTCCGCCAAGCAATTCAAATTGTATCATCGTTCCGTCTGAAACTGCCGACATTAATATCAATTCAGGCAGCTCGTTATCGGGCGCAGAAATGATATGCTTATGCAGACGGTCAAGCTCAGATATCGCATCATTGCTCATATTCTGCAGGTACGCAGCCTTTCTTTCCAGAGCATCGGTTTCGTGATCTATCTCATTTCGAAGCTTGATAAGCCTTTCGTATGTAATGCACCCATCGTAATACAATGAGCACAGCGCAAATCTTCTGTTGGTCAGTTCATCGAGCTGCATATATATATCCGAAAGCTGGTTATCGGTCGAGACGTTTTCAAGCAGCGCAAGAAGCTCTATACACGGAAGTATTATCTCATCGGCATACTGCTGGAATTTCCGGCACATTCTCCTCCATACCCTTTGATATTCGGCGTCGGAAAAGCTTTTGCTTGCGCATGGTCTTACAAGGTCGTAACGACCTGTACATTCCCATATCATCTTATTTCCGCTGCGCAGACAGTACGAGCGGCCGCAAACGCATCTTGTTTTTCCCCGGAACGAAGAATTTACAATATTTTTCGGATGTCTGGTATTGGTTTCTCTCAGCCTCTGAGCTATCACAAAGTCGTCCCTGCTGATTATTGCGGGCAGGCAGTCACGGATGTAGTAGCTGTTGCGCTGGCCCCTGTTTATCTGGTATTTTTTACCCATAAATTCAGAATACGTTTTCTGCCAGCGGATATCTCCTATATATTTTTCCTGTTTCAGTATCTTAAACACTGTAATGTTGTTCCATACACCTCCGGTCGGAGAAGGTATCATATCACGGTTCAGCCCTGCCGCTATCTTTTTAGCGCCAAGACCGGAAAGATATTCTTCATATATTCTTCTCACCACTTCCGCGCGCTCCTCATCTATCACAAGCTGACCGTTGATCTTAACAAAGCCGTAAGGTACTCTTGCTATGCCCAGGGTACCGTTTGCCATTCTGCTGCTTATAGCCCACTTGGTATTGCGTGAGATCGAAGCGGATTCCTCCTGTGCAAGACCGTCCATGACCGCTATGATAATTTCATCACTGATCCTTTCCGTATCGATGCCGTTATCCTCAAACAGCACTGTGACCCCGATACGTTTAAGCTCTCTGAGCGTGTAGAGGCAGTCCTGGATATTACGGGCAAATCTGCTGATGGACTTAGTTTCCACCCGATCTATGCGCCCGGCGCGGCAATCCTCTATAAGTTTCTGAAAGCCCTCGCGGCTGTCCATAGACGTACCGCTTGCGATGTCGGTATACACTCCGACAAAGACGATATCCGATGAATGCTTATACTTGTTTTCAAAATACGCCTGCTGAGTCTGAACAGAGTTTTTCTGTTCATTCTTTCCGGTAGATACACGGCAATAAGCCGCCACCCTTGTTTTTTCATTTCCATGATTGTCACTCACAACCTCAAGAACCTTTTTCATAGATCATCCTCCATTATTTATTGATATACGGGATCAATGCATTAGCAGATCCCTGACCATTATATTATATATAAGGTTTAAAAAACAAAGCCTATATATAAAGCACATTGCTCATATATAGGCTGATAAACAACGGACGGAGAAATTTCATACCCGAAAAAACAAGCGAAAACAAGCAAAAAAATGTCCGAAAACCCGCATAAAAAGCGGATTTCAGGCATTTCATACTTTTTGCACGCACATCATTCGATAAGGACGTTACCGCAGATGCTTATAAGAATCTTACATTTGATCTTAATGTTGGTCTTGATTCTGCTCAGGTTACTTACAATGATAAGTATGAGATCACAACTGATGCAGTTGACGGCAACCAGACAGTATTTAAGATGAAAGTTGATAATGTACCTGCAAGTGTAGATGATACGTTTGGTTGGGTAACTCGCAGACCGTAATCTACCCCCACATCAACCTAACCGCAACTAAATAACTGACAAGCCCCCGACACGCTGATAAAAACGGTGTGCCGGGGGTGTTTTTTATGCAAAGAAAACCGCCCT
>CADBPE010000047.1 GCA_902796475.1 uncultured Ruminococcus sp. | reverse complement strand
GCCTCAGTCTGGTCATGTGTTACATAAATGAATGTGGTACCGAGTCTCTTATGGAGCTTAGAAATCTCAGTTCTCATGGCAGTTCTGAGCTTAGCGTCGAGGTTTGAAAGAGGCTCGTCGAGAAGGAATACCTTAGGATCACGAACGATAGCACGGCCAAGAGCAACACGCTGTCTCTGACCACCGGAAAGAGCCTTAGGCTTACGCTCAAGAAGATGAGCGATATCAAGTGATCTTGCAGCCTCTTCAACACGTCTTCTGATCTCCTCGGGAGGAGTCTTCCTCAGCTTAAGACCGAATGCCATGTTGTCGAAAACTGTCATGTGGGGATAAAGAGCGTAGTTCTGGAACACCATTGCGATATCTCTTTCCTTCGGAGAGATGTCGTTAGCAAGAACGTCACCAATGTGAAGCTCGCCCTTGGAAATATCCTCAAGTCCTGCGATCATACGAAGGGTAGTTGATTTTCCGCAGCCGGAAGGTCCAACGAAGATGATGAACTCTTTGTCGGCGATCTCAAGGTTGAAATCGCTTACTGCAACAACGTTTCCGTCATAGATCTTGTAAACATTTTTTAATGATACACTTGCCATAATTATCCTCCTGGTTCGCTATATTAAAAGCGTATTTGAAATCGATTTTCAACACTATTACTTTAACATATTTTTTCCAAAAATAAAAGACCTTTTTTTACTAAAATCTTTACCCTTGGTTTAGATATAATTCACATAAGACAAATCTGAAATGTTCAAATTGTGCAAATTGCTTAGTGCTTTGCGGTTCAAATTCCATGTTTTCGGCTTAAAATATCAATTATTTCCTGACTGTTGAGATATCTTGCTTCACCTTGTTCAAGTGTTTCATCAAGCGTGACTTCGCCTATCCTTATGCGTTTAAGTGCTGTAACTTCGGCGCCTAAGGCATGGAACATACGTTTTATCTGGTGGAACTTGCCCTCGCATATCTCCACAAGAGCGCTGTTTGAGCCTGTTATTCTCATCTGCGCAGGCTGACATTCAAGCTCGCCGATCTTTATGCCTTCGGCAAATGCATCGGCGTCCCTGTCTGTAAGAGGGCGGTCGCACTGAACTTCATAAAGCTTGTAGACGTGACTTTTAGGGGAGAGCATCTTGTGCGCAAGTCCGCCGTCATTCGTGATAAGAATGAAGCCCACAGTGTCCTTGTCAAGACGTCCTGCGGGGAAGAGGTCACGCCGCTGCATTTCGGGCGGTAGAAGATCGATAACGGTTTTTGCATGCCTGTCTGTACTTGCTGAGAGCACACCGGCAGGCTTATTCATCATTATGTATACAAAGCGGCTGAACTCCACTGTCTTTCCGTCTACTGCAAACGAGGTGATATCGGGGTCGAATTTTTCGTCCGGGCGCTGTACGAGTGCTCCGTCAGCGGTTATGCGCTTGCTGCGTATCATGGATTTTATTTCGCTTCGGCTTGCTATATTTTGTGACGAAAGTATCTTGTCAATTCTTTCTTTCATAAAAACCACTGCTTCCTGTTTTGTTTCTCCTTTAATAATAGCATACAATGCCGGAAAATACAAACAGTTTTGACGGGCGCTGCATACTATGGAATCGGAGGGATGAACATGGAAACTGTTATCTACACTGTACAGCAGGGCGACACACTTAGCAGCATAGCAAGACGTTTTGGCACCACCGTGAGCATTATCACCCGTTACAACGGCATTATCGAGCCTGACATGATCTACACGGGACAGATACTGCGCATACCTGTCTCGGAGATACCGTGCCGAAAAAAGAGCTGTCCGGCGGTTATGGAGTATATTGTGAAAAAGGGCGATACTCTTGCGGATATTGCCGTTCGTTTCGGATCGGGTATTTCGGGCATTGCGGAGCTGAACGGTCTTGAGGATCCCGACATGATTATGGAGGGTCAGGTACTGAAAATCCCCGCAGTCAAGGATTACACGATACGCAAAGGAGATACTCTTGAGAAGATATCCAAAAAGACTGATGTGAGCGTTGAGAGTATTGCGCAGGAGAACGATATTTCCGATCCGGATGTTATCACTGCCGGCGAGACGCTGAAGATACCCGATAAAAATGACGATGAGCCGACTGAATATATGGTGCGTCCCGGCGATACGCTCTGGAAGATAGCGAAGGAATACGGTGTAACTGTTGCGTATCTTATAAATATGAACAGGCTCATCAAACCGGACTGTCTTATGGAGGGTCAGATCATCGTCATAAAATAAGCGCCGGAAAGCTTCCGGTCCCCGTTTCGCGGTGAAAGACAAACGAACCGGAAACACGGCAGCCCGCGCATTGAAATACTTTCCAAAAACCACAGCACAACAATTCCGGCGCAGAGCCTGCATTCCCGATTTCGCATTATCATAAAAGCTGACCAAAACTGCGCCTCGAAGAATCGTATCTTCCGGTTCGGGTAAACTGTCAACGCAAATACGGAGTGCAGGCTCTGCGCTTAAGAGCCGCGATGCGTGTCTTTCGGAGCGGATAAAGTATCAGCGCGAATACGGGAGCGCAGGCTCTGCGCCGCCTTGATAGGACGGTTTGTGAGCTTCAGCAGCAGAATGTAGACTGAAACACACAGTGTTATGCTGAGAGCAAGAGCAAGCGGAGTATCCGGAGAGGGAAGCCTGCTCAGCAGCAGACACGGAAAAAGAATAAAACAAGCAGGCAGCAGTATGTCCCGCATGAACCTCAGCCGGAATGACGTGATCTTCAGCAGTCGCATAAGGCTCATGAGGGTGTTCAGCAGCTCACTTACGATAATAACGGCAGCTGCGCCCAGAATGCCCATAAACGGCAGCAGAATGACCGTCAGCAGCACTCTTATAACGGAGTCTATGGCGTTGAAAATAAAGTAGCTTGTCTGCTCGTTAAGACCTTTCAGAATGCTGTCAACAACCGAATCAAGATACATAAACGGTATGACCGGCGCAAGCATGACAAGAAATCTTCCGGCGTCGTCGTTTTTGAAAAGAATTCTGCACAGCGGAGCGCCGTAGAATATAAAAATAAATGTTACCGGAACGGAATAACGCAGGGCAGCGGATACCATCCTTTCGGTGATATGCCGCACCGAGCGGACATGGCAGCAGACACGTTCATCCGCAATTTCCGATATTATGAGTGACGCAAACGGCAGAACAAGCACCGTAGGAAACATAAGCACAGGCATGGTCATGCCGCATATAACGCCGTACTGCGAAAGAGCGTCGGCGGAGGAAAGCCCGCTCTGCTGCAGTCCGGCAGGAATAAGCGCGTTTTCGGCTGCGGAAAGTCCGAAGCGCAGACACGCATTTGCCGTAACGGGAAGAAATATCGGCAGCATATGCCGTATCAGCCCGCCGACGGGCTCGCTTTTAATTCCGGCTGAGGAAATATCCGCGCGATAGCAGACCAATGAATATACAAAAGAAATGACCTCGGCGGCAGTCGTGCCGGCAACGGTGAGCAGACACGCCTGTTCGATACTTTGCGGGCGAAAAATGCGGAACATCAGCAGAAAGCTGCCCATTTCTATAAGCTGCTCCAGAAGCTGTTCGCCGGCTGTCTGGAGAGTTTTTCTGCGCGCCATAAAATATCCCCTCACGCATGCCGACACCGCCAGGAACGGCAGCGAGGGAGCAAGAGCCGTCAGCGGCAGAAAAGCCCGGTTGTCACGCAGCGCAATTGTCGAGATCGGATGAGCAAGAGAGATCATGACCCCGCCGAGTGCAGCCCCCAGAACGAACGAGAAAATCATACACTTTTCAACGGATGATCTTGCCTTGGCAGGACTGCCGGCAGCGGTCTGTTCGGTGAATATCCGTGTGGCGCAGAGAGAAACGCCGGTTGAAGCTGCTGCTGCAAAGACCAGATAAACGCTGAGTACGAGCTGATAAAGACCGACGCCCTGAGCCGAGAGCTGTTCGGACAGCACCACGCGGAACGCCATTGACATTGAGCGGATAAGCAGAGCGGAAAGAGCCATTATTGCTCCGTTTTTGATAAACAGCTGTTTTTGCATTGCATACACCTTCTTTCATCAGCGCCTTGGCAGGATGTTATGAGAAAGGCTGTCAAAGACCAAATAATAGTCAAGTATGGTCATTGCTTATTCATTCAAAAAACCGCCATATGTGACAATAAGCATTGACTTAAATCAAAGTATACTATACAATAGAGTAAGGAAATACAGAAAAGTGAGATGATGAAATGTTCCGGTTAAGAAGATTTTTGAAGGACTATAAGCTGCAGCTGATAATAGGTCCGATATGCAAGCTGATCGAGGCTGTGTTTGAGCTGTTTATTCCTGTGATAACCGCTGATATTATTGACAACGGCGTCAGAAATAACGATGTTGGCTACGTTATGCAGAAGGGCGCCTTGATGGTACTGCTCGGTGCTCTCGGACTGGGCTTTGCACTGGTCTGTCAGAAGTCCGCTTCGATTGCGTCACAGGGCTTCGGGACCAAGGTGCGCAGCGCTATGTTCAGGCATATCAATACGCTGTCGCATAACGAACTGGATAAGCTCGGCACACCATCGCTTATAACAAGACTTACCAATGACGTTAACCGCCTGCAGCTTGCGGTGGCTATGCTTATAAGACTTGTTATCCGTGCGCCGTTCCTTGTGATCGGTGCGCTTATTATGGCTATGACCATAGACATGAAGCTTTCACTGATATTCTTTGCTGCGGCTCTGCTTATAGGTCTGGTGCTGTTCTTAGTAATGACCCGCTCGGTGCCGTTCTACAAAAGAATACAGAAAAGTCTTGACAGCGTGTCGCTCATATCAAGAGAAAATCTTTCGGGCAACAGAGTCATAAGGGCATTCAGCCGTCAGCAGGACGATAAGGAGCGTTTTGATACCTGCAACGGGGAGCTTGCTGCAACGGCAGTCACTGCCGGCAGACTTTCGGCGCTGCTCAATCCGCTGACATACGTTATTGCGCAGGCTGCCATTATCGCTATTGTATGGTTCGGCGCGGGATTTGTGTTCAGCGGCGAACTCAAGACCGGTGAGATAATCGCTTTAGTCAACTATATGACGCAGATACTTCTTGCTATGATAGTAGTTTCAAATTTGGTGGTAATTTTCACGAACGCATCGGCTTCGGCTGCAAGAGTAAATGAGGTATTCGACACAAAGCCCTCTGTTGTTGAAAAAGAAAATGCCGCCCCGATAGAGGTAAAAGGCGCGCCCTGTGTGGAGTTCAGGGACGTTTCTTTTGGCTATACCGGCAGCGGATATGCTGTTAAGGATCTGACCTTTACGATAAAAAAGGGCTCTGTTATCGGCATTATAGGCGGTACGGGCGCAGGCAAAAGTACGCTTGTGAATCTCATTCCTCGATTTTATGATGCTGCGCAGGGACAGGTCTTAGTGGATGGTGCTGACGTAAAGGATTACAGCTTTACTCAGCTTAGGAGCAAAATAGGCATTGTTCCGCAGAAGGCGGAGCTTTTTTCCGGCACTATAAAGGATAATCTGCGCTTCGGTAAGCGTGACGCATCGGATGCTGACATCGAAAGAGCGCTGAAAATATCGCAGTCATACGAATTTGTGAGCAAGCTGCCGGAGGGTACGGATAAGCTTATCACTGCCGGAGGAAAGAATCTTTCCGGTGGTCAAAGGCAAAGGCTGACTATCGCAAGAGCTTTGGTAGGACGGCCGGAGATACTTATTCTTGACGACAGCGCCAGCGCCCTTGACTTTGCTACCGACGCCGCTCTGCGCAAGGCGCTGAATGAGGAAACGGACGGCATGACGGTCATTATGGTATCTCAGAGGGTCGGCACAGTGCGCTATGCGGATAAGATAATCGTTCTTGACGGCGGCGAGATCGCCGGAATAGGCGCGCACAACGAGCTTTTCAAAAGCTGCAGCGTATACAGGGAGATATGTCTCTCACAGCTCAAAGCAGAGGAGGTCGAAAACTGATGGCAAAGAAGAAAAAGACCGGACCTCAGAAGCATACCCTGCGCAGGATATTGAAATATGCCGCGCCTTACCGCAGGAGCCTTATTTTCGCTATGATCTTTGCGGTTCTTTATGTGGTGCTGACGCTTACGGCGCCTGTGCTGATAGGCAAGGCTATCGACTGCGCCGTTTCAAAAGGAAATGTTGACTTTTCCGCAATCGCCCAGCTTCTTCTTATGACGGGTGTTACGGTTATGGGCTGCGCTGTTTTCCAGTGGCTTATGAGTCTGTTTATCAATTCTGTGAGCTATTTTACTATAAGGGATATCCGCAGCGATATTTTTGCAAAGTTCAATTCTGTTCCGCTCAAATACATAGACGGTCACCCTCACGGCGATCTGATAAGCCGTATCATAAACGACACCGAAAGCATCGGCGACGGTCTGCTTCAGGGAATAACCCAGCTGTTTTCGGGCGCAGTGATGATAGTCTGCACACTTGCGTTTATGATAATGCTCAATTTTGTGATAGCGCTTGTGGTGGTCATAATCACTCCGCTTTCCATGTTTGTTGCGGCGTTCATCACCCGTCTTTCTCAGAAGCAGTTCCGTGAGCAGTCCAAAACACAGGGAGAGATCAGCGCCTACATTGAGGAATACGTCGGACAGCAGAAGCTCGTGAAGGCTTTCGGATATGAGGACGAGGCTCAGGACGGCTTTGACGAGATCAACGAAAGGCTTCTCGTCTGCGGAAAGAAGTCGCAGTTTTATTCATCCCTTGCAAATCCGAGCACACGCTTTGTAAACGGACTTGTTACCACTGCGGTGTGCATTACCGGCGCTGTCAGCGTTATCAACGGAGGTCTTACCGTTGGTCAGATAGCCGCTTTCATTACCTATGCGAACCAGTCTACCAAGCCTTTTAATGAAGTGACCGGCGTTATACCGCAGCTCCAGTCGGCTTTGGCAGGCGCCGACAGAGTGTTTGAGGTACTGGATACCCAGGATCAGCTGCCCGATCCTGCAAAGCCTCAGTCCGCTGAGGGCTGCAAAGGCAGCATCGACATTGACAGGATCAGCTTTTCGTATTCTCCGGAAAAGCCGCTTATTACCGATTTCGAGCTTCATGTTAAAGCCGGCAGCCGGATCGCCATTGTAGGTCCTACGGGCTGCGGAAAGACGACCTTTATAAATCTGCTTATGCGTTTTTATGATGTTACGGCGGGAGATATACGCATTGACGGCAGAAGCATTTATGATATGAAGCGTGACGATCTGCGTTCGCTTTACGGCATGGTTTTGCAGGAGAGCTGGCTGTATAACGCTTCTGTGCGTGATAACATAGCCTACGGCAAGCCGGACGCCACTCTTGACGAGGTAAAGGCAGCGGCGAAGAAGGCGTTTATCGACAGGTTCATTGAGAGGATGCCGGACGGCTACGACACTATAATAACCGAAGAAGGCGCAAATCTTTCGCAGGGACAAAGGCAGCTTATGTGTATTGCGAGGGTAATGCTGTGCGACCCGCCGATGCTGATACTTGACGAAGCCACGAGCAGCATAGATACCCGAACCGAGTTAAAGATACAGGAAGCCTTCAACAATATGATGAAGGGCAGGACGAGCTTCATAGTAGCGCACCGGCTTTCTACTATAAAGGAAGCTGATGTAATACTGGTAATGAAGGACGGCAGCATAATCGAGCAGGGAAGTCACAACGAACTTATGGCAAAAGGCGGATTCTATCATGACCTTTACAATTCGCAGTTTGCATCGACGAAGTAATACTATTATCAATTTAATGAATAGATATATTTTTATTTGCTGTCATCTGACGATGACAGCAAAAGAGTCTTATATATCAGGGGCTACGGGTCTCGCCTGTCGGCTCGGTCGGCGCTTCTGCCTTCGGCAGAGGTGTCCGCCGGACACCCGCACCCCCCGAAAACCGTGTTTTATCCAACGATTAATATGATAATAGTATAAGCCGCACTTTGATCGCTGTATAAACAACAAAATACGCAGGCGCAGGGGATAATGAACCCCTATGCCTGCGTATTCTTTATATATGGCTATTTATTACTTTATAACTCTTACCCAGCCGAACTTGTCCTCAATGCGGCCCATCTGGATGCCTGTGAGTGTGTCGTAGAGCTTCTGAGTGATCGGTCCCATCTTCTCCATGCCGGCAGGGAAGCAGATCTCCTTGCCGTGATCGTAGATCTTGCCGACAGGTGAGATAACTGCAGCTGTGCCGCAAAGTCCGCACTCTGCAAAGTCCTTGACCTCGTCAAAGTAAACCTCACGCTCCTCGACCTCAAGACCAAGATACTCCTTGGCAACGATCATAAGTGAACGTCTTGTGATAGAGGGCAGAATACTGTCGGATTTCGGTGTAACGACCTTGTTGTCCTTTGTTACAAACAGGAAGTTTGCGCCGCCGGTCTCCTCAACCTTTGTTCTGGTGGCAGCGTCAAGATACATATTCTCGTCAAAGCCTTCCTTGTGAGCTGTAACGATGGCATGCAGGCTCATTGCATAGTTCAGACCTGCCTTGATGAAGCCTGTTCCGTGAGGAGCTGCGCGGTCAAAGTCGCTGACCTTGATGGTGATGGGCTTAGCGCCGCCCTTGAAGTAGGGACCAACAGGTGTTGCGAAGATCCTGAACTGGAACTCGTCTGCGGGCTTTACGCCGATAACCGGGTTGATACCGAACATGAAGGGACGCAGATAAAGAGTTGCGCCTGTTCCACAAGGAGGAACGAAAGCTTTGTTTGCGCTTACGACCTGCTCTACAGCCTCGATGAACTTATCCTCGGGGAAAACAGGCATTTCCATTCTTCGTGCGGAGCTTGCCATACGCTCTGCGTTCAGGTCGGGACGGAAAACAACGGTGTCGCCGTTTTCGGTGGTGTATGCCTTGAGTCCTTCAAATACTGACTGTGAGTACTGAAGAACGCATGCGCACTCGCTCATGGTGATCATGTCGTCATCAATGAGAGCGCCCTCATCCCATGCGCCGTCTTTATAGGTGGAGACAAATCTCTTGTCGGTCTTGATGTAGCCGAAGCTGAGATTTGACCAGTCGATATTCTTCTTGTCCATAAAATAGACTTCCTTTCGTTGAAAAATTAACAAATATATTATATCCCCAAAAACCGGTCGTGTCAATGATAAATGCAGGACAGCCGGTCAAAAATTGCATTATTCTCCCGAAAACAAACGTCCGCATTACCGGAAAAGGCTTCCCGATAATGCGGAACGATTATTTCAGACCGTTATCTGCCTGTATTATGCTTCGGGATCATATCCGTCAGTGATAGTCTGACCGGCAGCCTGTGTGAGAAGGTTTGGCATATCGTATGAATTCTCACCGAAAGCAGAGAATACGCACATTGCAAAGAGAACATCGGTAATGCCCATCTGGTTGACAAAATCGACAAGATTGGGTGTGAAGTATCTCATGTCGGCAATGTAGATCTCCTCAAATGAGTTTGTCAGGTTGCTGGGGATAGCGTTGCCGTAGCTGTCTTTGATAATAAGGAGCTTTTTGCCGTTCTTAACATTGGTGCGGATCTTTACGATCTGCTCATCACCGCCGAAGAAGGTAAGATAAGCGTTGCTCTGCGGGTCGCCTACCTGCTTGAAGTAAGAGCCGGTATAATCATAGTTGAATGAGGTGTCGTAGAAATCATTCTTGCACTCGCTGTAATTATCGGGAATGTAATAGGTGAAGTCCTCCGGATCATTCTTGATGTTGATATCGCCGGAGAATGCGTACATTGTGCCGACAAAATCGCTGATCGTTTCGGGAGTGAAGGTGCTGAGCTCCTTGAAGTCCACGCCTGCTGCGTTTGCAAATGCCTTTGCTGCGTAGTAAGCGCCAAGGGGCATCCAGTGGTGATCTGTACGGCAGTAAATGTTCTCGCCGGTATGCTCTCCGAGAGCGGAAACGACGTCAACAGTGGTAATGCCGTCATTCAGGCGGGCGTAAATGTTGTCGTCAATGTATTCCTTCTGATCGGCAGTGTAGTCCTCATAGTTGGCAGGAATATAGTACTGGCAAGCGAGCGGAGCGATCAGTGAGTAAATGCGGACGCTGCTGTCCAGCTTATCGCGGAGAGAGTTGAGAGTGTCAACATAAGCGTCGCCGGAGCCGCCGCCGAACATCTCCATGCCTCTGTAATGACCGTCCTGATAGACAACGATAACGCCGTTCTCAACGGTATACTCGGCGTCTAACTCACGGTAGTTTTTATTGTTGATCGGGTCTGCTGATGACTCGGCTGCTTCCTGAGAGCTTTCGCCGGCAGGAGTTTCTGAACTCTGATCGGCAGATCCTTCTTCTGAGGATTTTTCCTGTTCATTCTTTTCCGAAGCGGCAGTGGATGTTGTTCCGCCTGATGCTGCTGTGTTGTCTTTTCCGCCGCTGCTTCCGCAGCCTGTAAGCATACTTGCACAAAGAAGGGCGGCAATCAGTATGGTCGTGACTTTTTTCATAATATTACCCCTTTTTTTACATATTCCTATAAACGAATGTTCTGTCTTAAAAAGCCTGAAATAAACATACATTCAGACCATTTTATTATACACTTGATAAAATATCGTGTCAACGAAATAATTTTAAATAATCTTTACGATATTGTAACAAACGCTGTTTTTATGTCAGAACAGCCGCATGAAACAGAATATATACTGCAAATAATTAATAAATATATATTTTGAATTGATAATAGTATAAAAAAACAACCGGCTTCCGAGCAGTATCACCTGGAAGCCGGTCTTTATCAGAATTTTATTTTCTCGTTGATATAATCGGTCAGCTTGTCGATAGCAACACGCTCCTGCTGCATTGTGTCACGGTCACGGACTGTAACACAGCCGTCCTCAAGACTGTCAAAATCATAGGTGATGCAGAACGGTGTGCCGATCTCGTCCTGACGGCGGTAGCGCTTGCCGATGGAGCCGGCGTCGTCAAAATCGACCATGAAATTCTTTGAAAGCATTGAGCATACCTCGTCAGCCTTCTCGGAAAGCTTCTTTGAAAGCGGCAGTACGGCAGCCTTGAACGGAGCAAGCGCCGGGTGCAGGTGCAGAACTACGCGGGTATCCTTCTCGTCAAGCTGCTCCTCGTCGTAGGCCTCGATCAGGAAGGCCAGGGTCACCCGGTCCGCGCCCAGAGAGGGCTCGATGACGTAGGGGACGTAGTGGGCGTTCTCCGCCTGGTCGAAGTAGGTCATGTCCTTGCCGGAGGTGTTCTGGTGCTGGGTCAAATCGTAGTCCGTGCGGTCGGCAATGCCCCACAGTTCGCCCCAGCCGAAGGGGAAGAGGAATTCGAAGTCCGTGGTGGCCTTGGAATAGAAGGCCAGCTTCTCGGGCTCGTGGTCGCGCAGGCGCAGGCTCTCCTCCTTGATGCCCAGGCTCAGCAGCCAGTTCTTGCAGAAGGCGCGCCAGTAGTTGAACCATTCCAGGTCCTCGCCGGGCTTGCAGAAGAACTCCAGCTCCATCTGCTCAAACTCGCG